>JAJDES010000221.1 GCA_029259675.1 Planctomycetota bacterium | reverse complement strand
TCCGGGCGGGTCTTGCGGCTGAACCCCAGTTACGAAACCGCGCGTTCCGGGGCGACTGCCGTCAAGATCGAGCGAGTCGCGTGGCTTTTGTTGAGGGTGTAGAAGTGCAAGCCCGGCGCTCCTTGGGAGAGGAGTTGGCGGCATTGTTCGATGGCGTGTTCGATGCCGATGGCCATGACGGAACCGGGTTGGTCGGCGTAGCGGTGCAGGCGGTCGGAAAGTTCGCTGGGGATCGTCGCTCCGCACATCTTGGTGAAGCGTTCGATTTGCGCCACGTTGGTGATCGGCATGATGCCGGGCACGATCGGGACGGTGATGCCGGCTGCGCGGGCTTGTTCGACGTACTTGAAGTAGTCCGCGTTGTCGAAGAAGAGTTGAGTCGTTAGGAAACTTGCGCCGGCGCGAACCTTCTCCGCCGTGAAGTGCATGCAGGTCTTTGCGCTCTCCGACTCGGGGTGCTTTTCGGGATAGCACGCGGCGCCCAGGCAGAGGTCGTAGTTCTGCTTGAGGAATTGGATCAGTTCGCTGCCGTGGGCGAAGCCGCCGGCTTGGGCTTGGAAGGTGGCTTCGCCCTTGGGCGGATCGCCGCGCAGGGCCAGGACATTTTCGATGCCGGCCGCGACCAAACTGTCCACAACGCTGCGTATTTCGTCTTGGGTCGACGCGACGCAGGTCAGGTGCGCCATCGTCGTAATGCCCAATTTATTCTGGATGCGGTTGACGCATTCCAAGGTGCGCGCGCGGGTGGTTCCGCCGGCGCCGTAGGTGACGGAGACGAAGTCGGGCTTGAGCTTGTCCTTCAGCTCGGAAGCCGTCTCCATCAGTTGCGCGGCCGCGGCGTCGTCCTTGGGCGGGAAAAACTCAAAGCTGAATATCGGGCGTCCCTGCCCGTGCATGGCGGAAATTTTCACGCTTGCTCCAATAGTTGCTCAAATCGAGTGCGATAGTCGGCGGGGATTTCGCAGCTCTTCAAAGTCGAAAGTTCGACGCAGACGGTGGTCATTCTGGCTTCGACGCAAATGGTTTCGCCCAGGCGGTACACGTAGCGCAGTCCCAGGGACGAGCGGCCGAGTTTGAAGCAAGTAATGCTCACCGTCGGGCGGTCTCCAAAGTGCAGGGGATGCTTGAAGTCTGCGTCCGAGTGCACCAGCGGGAAGCCGATTTGATCGTCGGCGAGCAAGTGGTAGTAGCGCTTGCCGACGTGCACATCCCACAGCTCTTCGAAGGCTTCGTGAACGTAATCGAAGATGCGCGGGTAGTAGGCGATGCCGGCCGGGTCCACGTGACCGAAGCGAACTTGCTGCTGGGTGACGAAGGGCTTGGGCTTGGACTGTTTGATGACACTCATGCTGGGGTTCTAAAAAAGCTCGGGCCAAGCTTCGCGGCAAGAGAGCGCGATCATCTCGGCTAGACGTTCGATTTGTTCGCGGCCCTCTTCGGCGCTGGCAGCTGCGGGATCGCCGCAATAGGCATTGTCCGAACCCATCTTGCGAAAGCTCTTGACGCCCTGGCCCATCTTCTCAATCAGGCCCAGCTCGACCGGCGGCAATTCGCGACATAGGTCTTCGCGCACGGCGCCGGGGTCGGCGGCCATGACGATGGACGTTTCGTAACTGCCCGCGTGGCACTCGCCGCTTTTGAATTCCGCGGAGAGGGTTTGGGCCCAGCGGCGGCGCGTGTTGTCGGGGAAGAGCACGGCCGCTTCGTCTTTTGTGCAGTCGGGGTGATCCTTGGCAACGCCTCGCAAGACCTGCACGTGTTCCGGCTCCAGGTGTGCATTGGAGAAGACGATGCGCCGCACGCCCTGGTCTTCCAGCGACGTAACGACATCTTCGAGCACGGCCCAAAGCGTTCCCGGGCGCAGGCTGATGCGGCCTTCGAAGCCTTCGGTGTAATGGGTCAGGCCGTAGGCCAGGGGCGGCAGGAGCAGGACTTCAACGCCGGCTTGCTCCAGCATCTCCGCCGCGCGCTGCGATTGCGCCTCAGCGATGGTCACATCCACATCCAAGGGCAAATGCGGACCGTGGGGCTCGGTCGAGCCCACCGGGAGGATCAGCACCAGGTTTTCGTGAAAACGCTGCCTGGCTTCCGGCCAGGTCAAATCGGACAAACGAGTCATGGGGAGCCCATCCTAGGAACTTGTCCGGCGCCGGTCGCGGGCCGAGCTGCTTTCCAGCTTCAAAACACGCGCCGGTCGTTCGGGCTTGGCCGGAGGGTGCGGCTGGAGTGCGGCCCCGGTCGGAGCAGGGAGCCCCGAGCCGTTGCGCCCCGGATCTACCATCGGGCGCGGGCGGGCGGCCGGCCGCGCGGTTTTGAAGCGCCGCACGCCCCCTTGGGCATCAAGCCGGAGTTTCCTGACGCAGGAGCTTGCGCGCTACTTTTCCGCGATCGTTCTTGGGCAGTTCGGTGCGCCACTCGAACCAGCGCGGATACTTGTAGGGAGCCAAGCGCCCCTTGAGGTAGGCCTTCAGTTCGGCGGCCAGAGGCTCGCCGCCTTCGCGGCCGGCTACCGGTACCACGTAGGCCACGGGCTTGACCAGTTGCTGCTCGTCTTCGCGGCCGAGGACACACACTTCGGCCACCGCTTCGTGGTCCAAGAGGGCATTCTCGATTTCCAGGGGAGAGACCCAAATGCCGCTGACCTTCAAGAGGTCATCCGAACGGCCCTCGTAATAGAAGTAGCCCTCTTCGTCGCAACGAAAGACGTCTTGGGATGTGCACCAATCGGCTTGGAAGGTTTCGCGCGACTTGGGTTCGTCGGCCCAGTAGCACAGCGCCGTGGATCCGCCGCGCACGCGCAGGCGGCCGGCCTCCCCCACGCCCAGCGGCTTGTCGCTGGGGTCGATGATTTGCGCCTCATAGCCGGGCACCAAGCGGCCCAAACTTCCCAAGCGCACATCTCCCGGCGCGTTCGAGATGTAGATATGAAACATCTCGGCCGAACCGATGCCGTCGAGGATCTCGATGCCGACGCGATCCTTCCATTCGTGGTAGAGCGCCGCGGGCAATGCCTCGCCGGCCGACAAGCTGATGCGCAGGCAGCTCAAATCCGCGGATTGAATGCGTTCCGAGCGCAGCATGTTGTTGATCAATGTCGGCACATTGGTCAAGAAAGTCGGGCGCTGCGCTTCGATTTGATCGAAGAGTTCATCGGCCGTCGAGCGCCCCGCAAAGAGCAGCGACGTGGCCCCCACCCGGAACGGGAACATGAGATTGGTGCCCGTTGCATAGCCGAAGAATAGTTTCGGTACGGAGAGGCAGATGTCGTCCTCGCGGTAGCCGGCGACCTGCAGGGCATAGGTTTCCGTGCTGTAGGCGAAGTGGGCGTGGGTGTGGACGCAGGCCTTGGGTTTGCCCGTTGAACCCGAAGTGAAAAGCCAGCCGGCCAAATCATCCGGGCCGGTCGGGGCCATGGCGGCCCGTTCACCTGCGGGATCCTCCGCAGCGAGGGCGGCGGCGTAGTCCGTGCAGCCCGGAGCCATTGAACTTTGCTGCGAGCTTTGTCCCCCTGCGCCGACGACGAACACGGTTTCGCACAGCGGTTCCTTTGCTGCGACCGGCGCGAGCTCGGCCAGGCAGTCTTCGTGGGCGAAAACACAACGGGCCTTGGTGTAGCGCAGGTAATAGGCCAAGTCCTCCGACTTGAGCAGCGGGTTGACCATGGCGAACACGCCGCCCGCCCTCAAAATCCCGAAGAAGACCTCGGCGAATTCGAAGCAATCGGGCAGCAGAATCAAGACGCGCTCCTCGGGCCGATGCCCCGCTCGGCGCAGGGCCGCCGCCACCCTTCGCGCCGACTCTGATATTTGCGCGTACGAGCGTTGCTCGGAACCGCAAATCAAAGCGGCCTTGTTTCCGCGACCGGCCTCTAGGTTGTGGTCGAGAAAGTACTCGCAAAGATTGAATGACTTGGGCCAGGCGGGCACGAACTGTCGAACATCATCGCTCATGGAGTCTGTCACGGGCGCGGCATGTTCTGCCGCTTGCCCGCTTTGATAGCTTGGCTTTGGTCGCTTGGCTTGGAACGCTTGAGGGGCCGGGATCTTGGGCCCCTACTCGCACGGTACTTTGAAAGCTTGCGACTCGAAAGAGCGCCTTGCCATCCTGCCCCGCAAAGTCCCGCGTGCATGCCCCGGTGAAGAATCGGCGCGGGCCGATTTGCATGCCAAGCGCCGGGGCCTCTGACCCGCGAGCTTATGTGGCGCGACGCTCAGCGCGTGATATTCAGTCCGGGGCGCAAGGCAACCGGTCCGCGCATTCCATCGAGCACTCGTTTCCAAGCCCAGCCGTCGCCGAATTCGACCTGAATGTTCGTGATCGAAAGCAGAGCCTTGTGAGCGGCTTTGGCGACCGCTTCGTCTTGGTCTCCCAGGACATCGACCAGTGCGGGAACAGCGACCGGCGAATCGATGATCTGCATCGCGGCGCAGGCGGCCACACGCACGTTTGGATCGTGGTGCCACAGTGCACGGGTCAATCCGGTGGCGATGCGCCGGCGAAACAGTCGCGCCTGCGACAATTCCCGCATGGCCCTAAAAGCCACAGCGCTATCCCGCGCTTGCAATTGCTCAAGGAGCGCATCCGCCCGTGAAGCGAGCCATTGCGATTCTTCCTCGTACCAAGCTTGCCAGCGTTCGGGGTCGGCCGGCAGGCGAGTTGCGCTCATGAGTTGCAACCCGATCAGAGCTTGCTCGCGGATGCCCCGATCGCGATCGGACATCAATTCAATCAGGCGCGGAATCAGGGCGGAATCCCCCAAGCGACTCAGGATTTGCACCGCTTCGATACGCAAGCTGACGGGCTCCACATCCAAGTAGGCCGTCAAGGTTTGCATGGTGCTTTCATTCGGAAGCTCAATGCGCGGAAGTCCTGCGACGCGCGCCGCTTGAACCAGCAGCTGTCGCTCGCGTTCCGCATCACCGCTCACATCCTTCAAGTCGGCCGTCAAGTACTCCAAACCGCGCGAACAGTCCAAACTACCCACAACTTGCTGGGCCACTTGCTTGAGCTCCCAACTCTCTTCGGCCAAGAATTCCTGCAATTCGTCGTAGGGACTGCCCTCGCGCGGAAGGTAGCGCAGCAAGGCGTCGCGCAAGATCAGCGCCCGACTTCGAGGCAGCTTGGTATCGGGGCCGGAGCGCGCCAGCTCAATCAGCAATTCGAGGGATTCCAACCCGCTGAGCTCAGCCAGCATGCGCATGCCCCCCGTGCGCAACTCCTCGCTCAATTCCCCGCGGTTCAATTCCCAGCGCATGTAGGCGCACAACACCACGTGGGGTTGCGAAGCCAGGGCCTCCAACGCGACGTCCGCTTGATCCGCGTTGAGTTCGCCCGGCCGTCCCAGGCGCGCGACCAACAGCGGCGGCAATTCAGCGCCCATGCTGCGCAATTCGGCAATGACGTGCTCGCGCGGAGGGCCGCCGTTCCCCGCAACATCGGCCAGGAGCTGATCGACCCTGACGCCCAAGTCCTGGACGCTTCGAGCCGCCAGCGACGAGCCCATGAGCAGCACCACGGCGCAACTCAGCAACAATCGATGCGTGCCGGATGCGAGTGCCATCAGTTCCTCAATCGGACTGCGGCCTGCTTGCTGCGCTGCAACAGGACGCCGTCCGCACCTTGATCTTCGAGTGTCAGGAACACGAACATTTCGTCGCCCACGAGCTTGAAGCAAAGACCCGGCTCATCAATCAACCCATTGCCGTTGTCATCTTTTCCGTTGGGCAGCTCGCCCTGCAGGTAACGCGCGACATTGCGACACCAAACCACCTCGCGCTGGCCGAGCATGCCCGCATTCTTGAGCCAATGAATGCTTCCGCGTTCGCGAGTCCGCCCCGCTTCGTCCGCGCCATCCGGC
>JAJDES010000023.1 GCA_029259675.1 Planctomycetota bacterium | reverse complement strand
GCGCTCACAGGTGTTTGGCCACGGATGTCGGGCCGACAACTTCCGCACTCGGGGCGGGCGGGTGGTAGTCACCCTGTCCACCGGGTAAGGGTAAGCCCGCGCTGACCATAGCCGTGTAGCTGGCTAGGCAGACAACATTGGCCAGGTTCAAGCTGCGCACATTGGGACCGATCGGAACGATCACGCGACGATCCTCGTGCTCCGCAAGTAGCTCGGCCGGCAAGCCCTTGGTCTCGCTGCCGAAGAGCAGCAGATCATCGGGATTGAACTGAACGTCAAAAAGCGAAGTCCCGCCGCGCGCGCTGAAAAGGCGCAGGCGTTCCTGCAACGGCCGCTCAGATTCCGCTGCCAGAGTTTTTGCAGCCGCCGCCCAGGATGGGTGCACGCACAAATCCACGGAGGGCCAATAGTCGAGACCGGCGCGCTTGAGATAGCGATCCTCAAGCGAAAACCCGAGCGGTTCCACTAGATGCAAACGCAACCCGGTGGCGCAGGCGAGGCGAGCCGCGCAGCCGCTGTTGTGGGGAATTTCGGGGTGTACGAGGACGATTTCCATCCCCGCAGCTTAACAACTCCGGCCCCCGCCAAGCTGAGCCTGCACGGGGGCCGGAAAGGTAAGATTTTGGCTTCGTTGCGGTGCGGACTCGCGCCCGCAACGCCCTCTAGGTGCGCAGGCCGAGCACGGGCCCCTTGGCCTCTTTGAAGACGTTGTAGCTGACGCTACCGAAAACGAGCCGCGCCAGGCCGGTGTGCCCGTGGGTGGCCATGACCGTGAGTACCGAAGGTTCCTGTCGCGCGAGGATTTCGGTCGGCGGACTGCCCTCGACGAAGATTTTGTTGCAGCCGGCTCCCAGGTCGCCCAGTTCCTTGACGGCTTTATCAAAGCCGGACTGGGCTGCGGCGCGCATGCCGTCAACGGTGTACTGCGGCCAACCTTCAAAACTCGCTCCCGCTTCGGCCGCGAACATTTGCGGATCGGAGAACACGTGCAGCAAATCGACCGGAAGCTCCAGCGATTTGGCGAACTCCAAGGCCTGGCCGGCCGCCTCGAGGCTTGCCGGGGAAAGATCAATCGGCACCAGCACGCGCTTCAAATCCAAGGCCTCGCAGGGCTGAATCCACAACGCGCAGGGAATGGTGTGGAACAGAGTTCGGATCGTGTTGCCGAATTCGAGCAGCGAACGCTTGGCGTGGGTTCCAAGGAAAACCACATCGGCACCATAGCTCTCCGCACGCTCAACAATCGTGCGCGCGGGCGGCCCCGGAAGGATTTCCAAGGCTTTCGACAAACTCCCCGGCTTCAGCTCACGTTGGCGCTCCAAGCCTTCAAGTCCCGCCGCGATGCGCAACCCGCTGCGCTCGACCATTTGGTGCCGAATGGCATCGAAGTCAGCGGGGTCCATGCCCACCCAAATGTGACTGGGCGCGTTGGTGGCGTGCAACAAATGCACTTTGCGATCACCGTGCCCAGCAATTTTGCACGCCGCTACGATCGCCTCATCGGAGCGGCCTTCGCTCTCGACACCCACAAGAATCTTGCGCGCATTTTGAAACTTCATGGTTCCTTATTCCTTTCGCTTGAGGGGAAAGCAAAGCACCGGGACGGGTGATTGCCGCAGGACAGCTTCAGCGACGCTGCCCAAGGCTAAATGCTTTAAGCCGGTCCTGCCATGGGTCCCGAGTGCGATCAAGCTGACGTTCTTTTCCTCGGCGAAACCAACGATCGCCTCCGGAAAGGAGGCCGCAGCAATGGCAACAATTTCGACGTCCAAATCGGGGCTCAATTGGTCCCGCAACTCCTTCAACTGCGCTGTCGCTTCTTCAACTCGGCGCTTGCTGTCGATCGGTTGAACGGGCGGCGCAAGCGGTGCTCCGTGGGGCACGGCATACAACTCGTGAACGACGTGAAGCAAACTCAACCGCGCCCCCTGAGCTTTGGCCAGGGCAGCCACTTCCTCTAGGGGTTTCGTGGATTCGGGCGAGAAGTCCGTCGTCATCAAGATGTGGCTAATCTTCATGGAATCGATGTTGCTGGTGAAGGCGCTGCCCTTCGCCGTTGCGATGGGCCAGACGACACATGTAGTGTTGCGAAATGTCCCCACCCAACTGAAGCGGTGCCCGTACGATCGGTCCTGTACGACCAACCGAAGTTGAATGCGAACCTCAATGCTCGCTTGGCATTCGAAAGAGTGCTAAGCGACTATACATAGGCTATCCGTCGCGCGCGCGACCGGATCTAAGCCAATGAACGTAGTTGCCCAAGCAACACTGAGTAGCGCCCCCGGCATCGAAGCGAAAGACTGCGGGCCGACGGTTCCGACCCCGGCCGACAGGATTTCCAAAATCAGGTCCGGCTTGCCCGCGCGCGTATGGTCCCTCACCTTGCTTCGGGACGATTTCTCCCTTGTTGAAGAGCAATTCGACTATCAAGCCGATTGAGTCGGGAATTTAGACTTTCAGCCAAGAGCAAGGTTCGTGCCGCTCCGGAGAAAAAGCAGCAAGGCCCCTCGAGAACTCCCGAAACGCGCTTTGGGAGAGAATGTATCGTTGCCAAGATGGCCACGGAACAGAACCTTCACCAAAGCGGCTTCCAACCAGGACCCCATTAATGTGTGCCCAATTTGTACCGAGTGTCGGCGGAGTTGTCAGCGCTGACATAGCCGTTCCCGAACACGAACGTGAAGTTCAGTTTTACTCCCGCGTCCTCACCACCGGCGAGACCCCCCTGTGGCGCGAGGATCTGATGAACAACCAGGGCACGCCCATCATCGGCTTGGGCGAGCGCATCGCGGAATATGATCAGCTTCCGCTCCAATGGATGCCGCACATTCAAGTCGCAAGTGTTGCGGACAGTGTGAAGCATGCGCTCGAGCTGGGCGGGAGCGAGCTGATGCACGGCAAAGACGACGATGGCAACAGCCAGTGGGCGGTACTGCTCGATCCCAATGGTGCCGCCTTCGGGCTGATCCCGGTTGTCCCCGCCGACGCGCTCCCACAATCCGACGACGCAACACAGCCCGTGGGACGCATCGCGTGGCTCGATCTGACGGTACCCAACGCTGCGGCAACCCGTGATTTCTATAAGCAGGTCGTGAACTGGTCCGTCCAGGACGTGGAGATGGAAGCTGCGGGCGAACGCTACGCCGACTACAGCATGATCTCCGAAGACAAAAAATCGGCGGCTGGGGTCTGCCATGCGCGCGGCATGAACCAGGGCCTTCCGCCGGTCTGGATGATCTACCTCCCTGTCGGCGACCTAGCCGAGAGCATCCGTCGCGTGCAGGAGGAAGGCGGCAAGATCATCAAGGAAACGCGGGGGGAAGACGGACAGTATTCCTACGCGGTGATTCAGGATCCCGTGGGGGCGCACCTGGCGCTCATGCCCGGATAAGAAAAGGCGCGACAACTGCAGGTGGTGCCGTGCAGCAAAGGCGACTGGATGTGGGCCGGCCAGCGGCTCCGGCACATTTGGCTGCGGCCAAAGACAAGCTTCGGGCTTTGCGCGCGCTCACGTAGCCGAAGATCGCGGGCAATCGACTCAATCGAGGGGGCGCGGGGTCCGCTTGGCTAGCTGTCTCTGCCCCAATTCCCTCCACAGCACAGCCGGGCGGTTGACCCAGGCACAACACTTTGATAGTTCTAGAATTATGGAAGAGTCAACAGCCGTACCCGCCCTGTCAGCCCTCGCCCACGAGTCGCGGCTGCAGGCCTTTCGCCTGCTCGTGCGCTCAGGCCCGGTAGGCCTGCCCGCCGGAGAGATTGCCGAGCAGTTGGGAGTGCCGGCCCCCACCCTGTCCTTTCACCTGTCCCACCTGGTGCGCGCAGGTTTGGTCGAGTCCCAACGAGAAGGTCGGTCGGTTCGATACACACTTCGCGTTGACGGCATCCGCGAGCTGATCGGATTCATTACCCAGGACTGCTGCCAGGGAAAACCGGAACTCTGCACCCCTTAATTCGGGAGCGCGCAGGAGTTCGAGAACGGCGAAGCATGAAACACATTCTGTTCCTTTGCACCAGCAATTCCTGCCGCAGCCAAATGGCCGAGGGTTGGGCGAAGCATCTCCTTGGGGACAAGCTCCAAGTGTCTTCTGCGGGTGCAGACCCAACGAAAGTTAATCCGCGCGCGATCGAAGTGATGGCCGAAGTCGGCATCGACATATCCGCGCAGCACTCCAAATCCGTTGCGGACTTTCGCGAGGCCGGTGTCGATCGCGTCTTCACCCTTTGCGGCGATGCGCACGAAAAGTGCCCCATCTGGCCCGGGGCGGCAACGATTCAACACCAAGGTTTCGACGACCCTCCCGCACTTGCCAAGGGGGAACAAAGCGTTGCAGACGAACTACCGCACTATCGCCGCGTGCGAGACGAAATCGGCGCCTGGATCAAGCGCTTGGAAAAGGAATTGAACGCCCATGCCTGAGAACAGCTCAACCCGAAAAATGCATGGCTTCGAGCGACTACTGACGCTCTGGGTATTCCTATGCATGGCGGCGGGAATCTTGCTGGGGCGTTTGGCTCCCCAGTTCGCCCGCTCGCTCGACGACATCACCATCGATGTGGGCGGCGCACCCGTCATATCCATTCCGATTGCGGTTTGCCTGTTCTTCATGATGTTTCCGATCATGGTGAAGATTGACTTCACGGAAGTCGTCGCTGCGGGCAAAAGCAAGCGACCCGTCTTTTTGACGCTGTTTGTGAATTGGTGCGTGAAGCCCTTCACGATGTTTGCCATCTCGAGCCTCTTCCTAGGCACGATCTTTCTCGGCTTCATCGGCCCCGAGGCAACGGACCTGGTCAAACTCCCCTTCGGCCTCGATCTACCGACAGGAGCTCAGTACGGAGCGGGATCGGTCGTCGTGCAAGACGGCGTGAAACTACTGCAGATTCCGCTGTGGAGAAGCTACCTCGCCGGGTGCATTTTGCTCGGCGTTGCACCCTGCACAGCCATGGTGCTGGTTTGGGGATACCTGGCGCGGGGAAGCGATGCGCACACCCTCGTCATGGTCGCCATCAACTCCCTCACCATGCTTGTGCTCTACGGTGTGCTCGGCGGCTTTTTGCTGGGTGTAGGCCGGCTTCCAATCCCGTGGCAAGCACTGCTGCTGTCCATCGGCGTGTACGTCGCGCTGCCCCTGATAGCGGGCTTCCTCTCGCGCAAATGGATCATCGCGTCCAAGGGCGAAGCCTGGTTCAAGCAGACATTCTTGCCGGTCCTCACACCGCTCACGATCAGCGCTCTTTTGCTCACGCTTGTGTTGCTGTTCTCCTTCAAGGGAGATGTGATCCTTGAGAATCCGCTGACCATTGTTTGGATCGCGGTTCCGCTGGTGATTCAGACATTGCTTATTTTTGGCGTCGGCTACGGCCTCGCTCGTCTATTCGGGCTGCGCTACGCAGACGCCGCCCCGACCGCGATGATCGGGGCAAGCAATCACTTCGAAGTCGCGATTGCCACGGCGGCAATGCTCTTCGGTCTGTCCTCCGGCGCAGCATTGGCAACCGTGGTCGGCGTGCTGATCGAAGTTCCTCTGATGTTGATGCTCGTCAAGTTCTGCCTGAGAACGAGAAGCTGGTTTCCAGTTGAGCCAAAGCAACAGGGCCAAGCTCTCTCCTAGGAACACGGGAATTCATTGTGCGGGGCCCCGCGCACGCTGCCGGAATCCGCCTCCCCCACCGTCGCAAGCCCTCGGCTGGACCTATTTTAGCGTTATGTTAGGGTGCGCCGATGCCCCCAACCAACCGAGATCAGCGCCTGCCGCCCGGGACCAGGCGCATCCTGCATCTGGATGTGGATGCCTTTTTGGCCTCGGTCGAACAGGCTCTGCACCCCGAGCTGCGCGGTAGGCCGGTCGTTGTCGGCGGCCCACCCACTGCGCGCAACCTGGTCATGGCCTGCTCCTACGAGGCCCGTCGCTTCGGCGTGCGCTCGGGCATGCTCCTGGCCGAAGCCGCCAGGCGCTGTCCGGCCGCAGCCTTCCGCGACGGCGATTCCCAAGCCGCCGGGCGCTTGCGCGAAGCGATCGCCCGCCTGTGTTTGGAGTACACGCCCACGGTCGACATCACGTCCATCGACGACCTCCTGCTCGACCTGACCGGGACCCGCGAACTTTGGGGCAGTGCCTTCGAATGCGGCGCG
>JAJDES010000220.1 GCA_029259675.1 Planctomycetota bacterium | reverse complement strand
TCAATCGTCGCCGTTACGTCGGCTACCCAGGCCATGCCTGGATAGTCCTCGAAGCTTGCTCTCACCTCGGGCGGCGGACTCTTCTTGCGCCAGACAGCTTCCGTGAATGCCAAGTAGCCACCGGGACGTAAGAGCCCATGGTAGATGCGGAGAGCGTTGTCTATTCCGATGTTGTATAGCGCACCCTCCGACCAGATGAGGTCAAAGCTCTCGGGCGCATGGTTTGGGCGCCCGATGTCCCCAACCAAGGGCTGAATCCGATGCGCGAGCTGCTGCTCGGCAGCCGCTGTACGCAGGCGATCGATATTCGGTTGATGACTGTCGATGGCGACGATGGAGCTCGCTGCGGTGAGCTCAGCAAGTTGCAGCGTCTGTCCACCCGCGCCGCAGCCGAGATCGAGCACTGCCGGCGACGGTGGCAACTCGCTGCATAGGTCGAGTGCCCGCGCGAGACACGCACGACTGCCCGGTCCCTGGCGCGGCAACGGCCCGAAGACCTCAAAGAAGATCTCCACCTGGCGTTTAGTCGGCTCAGTTATCGCGTGGCTCCGTATCGCGGATAGGCGTTCGCTCTTGTCTCACTTCCATAAAGCAAGTGGACCCATGATAGGTCTGCAGGCCACACCCGGACACAACGGAATGCCTTGACGTCGCGCACCGTTCTGCGGGGCCTTCCCCTGACCGCGTCTCGACCGTGGACTGACGCGCAGGTTAGCCATCGGCGTCGGACGCGGGGGAATCCGAGGGCGGGCGCATGTCGCTCAGGCCTTTTGCTGTGCGAATGTGGATGTCGCGCTGCGGGAACGCGATTTCGATCTCGGCCTTGCGGAACGCGTCGTCGATTTGAGTGTGCAGCTTGTCGATCAACTTGGGCCAGAGATCGCGGTTGGCGATGAACACTCGCAATTCAAAATCGAGTGAGCTGGCCCCAAAGGCGCGAAAAATTGCTGAGGGTGCAGGATCATCGAGAACGAGCGAATTCTTCTTTGACGCATCCATGAGCAACTTGCGCGCCTTGGCCGTGTCGGATCCGTAGGCGATGCCGACTGGTATGACCATGCGCGTGACGGGGTCGCTTAGCGTCCAGTTGATGACGCTTCCCGTAATAAACTCCTTATTCGGAACCAGGTACTCGCGCCGGTTCCAATCAAGGATGGTCGTGGCCCGCATGCGCAGCTGCGTAACTCGCCCCTCGGTTTCTCCAACCGTGACAATGTCACCGACTCGAATGGGGCGTTCAATCAGAATGATGAGCCCGGAGACAAAGTTGGCGAAGATCTCCTGCAGCCCGAACGCTAGGCCGAAGGTGAGCGCAGCGGCAAGCCATTGAACCTTTTGCCAGCCGATACCGAGCGCACCGGACACCGCACTGACGCCCACGATCAAGATCAGGTAGCGGACGATGGTAGATACGGCGTAGCGCGAACCGCCGTCGAGCGGCAGGCGTTGCAATACCGCCAATTCGAGCAGCGCCGGCAGGTTCTTGGCGGCGACACTGGTCAGGAAGATGAACACCAACGCGAGCATCACGTCGGCCAAGGTCAGCTTGGCCGGCAGCCCAAGCTGACTCCCGCCTTCGTCGGCAACGGATTCTTCATTGCCACTTGACCCGTTTGGAATCGAAGGCGTTGAGGTTCCCGGCAGGGACGGAGTCGAGTTGGCTTGACCAGTGGAGGGGGGCGCTTGAACGGGTATCGGGGTGTTGCTCTCCACGTCAAGCTCCGATGACACGATCGCCAAGGAGGGCAGTAGCTGCACGCGATCCAACCCGCGCAAAGCGGGCAGGACATTGGCCCAAATAAAGAAGAGACCGACGACGGTTGCCAGCGTTACCGACGTTTTGAATAACTGCCGGGTCTGCGCATCAATGGAGGGGATGTCGACCTTGTCGGCGTCGAGCGATGACGTGCTCGATTCCGTCGCTCCTTCGCTTTCTTCTTCTTGCTCCTTGCGCGACTTGGCCTCCAGCGCTTGTCGCACCGCGAGGCGTCTGCGCAGGATAAACAGCCAACGCAGCAGCAGGGCGTTGATCAACGCGAGCGCAACCGCGAACCCGATCGAATATCGAAGGCGCAGCTCAAACTGCAAAGCCGTGTAGTAGTAACCGGCGATTGACAACAGGGCCAGGACGATGGGCAGCAGGGTGGCGAGCAGGGACCAAATGCTGTGGGTCTTACCAATCAGTCCCTTGCTGGCATTGGGCGACATTCCCCACAGGGGGCTTTCTTCCCGGAGCAGTCGATGGGCCAGCAAGGCCAGCGCAGCCATGGCACCCACGAAGCAAAGTCGACCGATGGAATCGGACCATGCGGTCGAGCCTTGGCTGTCCAAAGTGATCACGACGAAGCCGAAACCCAGCGCAAACGGCTCAAACCAACGCAGTTCTTTGCGGATCGCAGCGACACTCGAAGCCGTCCAGCGGAAATGGACGGATCCGACTCCTTTGTTGGCGGTCAGCTCTCTCAGGAAGCGCAGAAACAGCCAAACGGCAGCAATGTCGTGCAATCCAACGGCGGCGGACCTGGCCAAATCGACAGGAGAATCTGAGAATAGCGAGCCCACCGTCCAGGCCAGCAAGGGCATCGGCAGCGCAAGCAGTAGTGATTGAACGAAGGCGCGTACCGTGTAGAGGTACTCGTCGGTCTTGAAGGAGCGCACGAGCTCGCCCATTTCTTGACGCTTGCGCTTCAACAGCCGGCGCATGGACAGCAGCGCAACTAAGAAAAGGCTGATGGGAACCAGCGAATCCCAATGCTTTCTACAGTGATCTTTCAGCCCCTGCAGGGTCGAGCGTGTCCAAATGGCTTGCGCGATTTCTAGCCCGTGCTTGGGAATGGCTAGGGCGCTGCCGAGTGGATTCGGTGTGGAACTGCGGACCCATAGAATGCGTTTCTCTATGAAATCTCGATAGGCGAGCGATTCGGCGATCAAAGTATCAGCCAGCTCTTTGTGCTCGTAGAAAGCTGTGGACAGTGTCTCGAGGTCACTGATTACCGCGTCGCGCGACGAGCGCTGTGTCTTGAGTAGCTCCTGGGCTTGGGCTCTGAGTTCTGCGGATGGCTCTGCGATTTCCAGTGCCTGCAACAATCGCTCCGGAGCCGTGCCGAGGTCGCCGACTTCGGCGCGCTCTTCCTCGGTGACGATCAATTCGAGCTGCGCCGAGGACAGTCGTTTCTCCCGTGCTTCCGACTCGGCCTTGAGTTCGGCGGCCTGCGGTAGCCACTCATAATCCCTGCGCAAAAGCACGCCCATTCCTTCGGTTAGTCCACCGGCGGAAATACGCCTGCGGGCGGCGCGATAGCGATGGCTAACTTCCTCGAGTTGAGCGGCAGTCGCAGCGAGATCGGCATGGGCGCGAGATATGCGCTTGGGCAAGCCTCCTTCGCCGGAACGCAAAGCGGCCAGTTCCTGCGTCTTCTCGGCGAGATCTTTTAGTTGCGGAAAGCGCTGCGCAATATCGTTGACCTGCTCACCGGCAGTTTTTGCGGCGGCATCGCCTTCGGCAGCTCGTCTGGCACCGACAAGTTCACGCAGGGCCGCTGTGATTTTCTCGCCCTGTGAGATGCGCCGCACGGCTCGATCGCGCCGCAGCGGGAGCAACTCTTGGCGCGCGTCATACGCCTCGCGTTCAATCTCTAGCGACTTGAGCGTGGCTTCATGCTCATCCAGTTGAGCGAGCAACAGCGCCCTGCGGGATTCGCTGTCCGCTCCTAGCGGTAGTGCCGCGAGCGTTTCCTGCGCCGTAGACAAGCGCTGCTGGGTGGCGGCCAATTCCTCGGGGAATTCCGCTTTTCGTTTTGAACGAAACTTGGCGATGTCGTCAAGTTCAGCGAGCTTCGCGCGACTCGCCGCCAAATCCGCCTGCGCCTGCTCAAAGCGAGTTTCAAGCTCCTTCAGATTCAGCGTCTCGTCCGGGGGCAGTTCCACTTGCTGGGGAGGTTTGGCCAGCTCTTCCCTGAGGGTCGCGATGAGATTGGGAGCCTCGGCTTCTTCCGCGGCAAAGCGCTGTGCATTGAGTCGCACATCCGCGCTGCGATTCAGGGCCGCTAGCGCTTGCTCATAATCATCGATCCAGGCCGGCTTGGACTCGGCGGAACCGTCCTTGAGGGCCTGAAGTCGAGCCTGAATGGTCTCGATGCTGGGCGGATCGTCCACCTGCGCGCGAATACTTGCGGGCAAGCCGATTGCGAGCAAGGCAACTGCGAGCAGAATCCTGTCGAACCCCAACTCGCCCAAAGCGTCTTTTATCTTGCTCATAGTTTGTCCATTCGCATTCAGGCGCACTTTAGCAACCGGTGGCGGGCCGCCAAAGCTCACGGGAGCGACTACCCGAGCGGCAGCTGAACCCGGCAGCCGCTCGCCCCCGAGACTTTGGCGGGAATTGATTCCAGCCTTGGGGGGGCCGCAGCCGTATGCTTCCACCCCATGCAGTGGCGAAACGTAGATATGCGGGGGCGCGGGCCCACTTGGATGGGGGCTCTGGCGCTCTTGCTGGCGGGCGGACTTGGTGCCTGTTACTCCTTTGACGCCAACGTGCACAATTTGCGCGAGCTGCATCGACCCGACGGTCAGCCGCGCTATCGGGCCGCGACGATGGGAGCCTTCGAGTACTCGATGCGGCTCGCCATTAGCGATGGGTTCTTGGACAAAACCGGTTTTGATCTGACCACCAAGAAGCCCAAATCCATCGATGATCCCCATGGGGAGACCCTCAGCAATCTGATTAGTTTGGCGCGCAAGGAGCCGGATTCCGCGCGCGTGCTGGCCCTGCAAACGGAGCTCTTTGGCTGGCTGGCCGTCGAGGACCCGTTCGTCTTGGCGCGCGAGCGATCGGTGATTGAACTCGGGCGCATCGGTCGTCGCCTGGGAGTCGTGGACACGCTCAGCTTGCCGCCGGCAGAAGAAATTGCCAATGCCGATGATGTTCGCAAGCTAGTGGCCAATTTGGCTTCCGCAGTCTTGCCGCTGCTAGCCGGCGATTCCGACGGGGCGGTTTGGGTCGCCGAGCAGGAGCGCTTGGCTGATGTATGCGAGCAAATGGCCGCTTTGAATCTGGATCTTTCCGGAGGCCGCAGAGTCTTGGCAGCCACGGCCGCCATGGTCGGAGCTGATGGCGGAAGCCGCTCCGAAATGGATCCTGTTCGCGAATTGCTGCGCGATATTGCTTGGAGGGTCGCCAGTTTGTCACTGGCCAGGGCCGTTGATGACGAATCGCCGGTCGTGAGGCAAGTCGCCCTGCAGGCTTGGGTCACCTCCAGCAACAATCGACGCCCTGATTTGATTTTGCGCGCCTTGGATGAGCGCGAAGCTTCGGTGGCGCGCACGGCCCTCAATCTCATTCAAATTCACGGTTTGCCACTACCGTTGGATGAACTCGAAGGCCAAGCCCTGGCCGACTACAAGGCGGGTTGGATCCAGCGCTTGGTGGAGCAGGCCCAGCATTTCAATGGTGAAGTGGCTGCGGCCGCGTGCCGCGCGCTTGGAACGGTGAGCGGCGCGGATCTGCATTCGCAGCGCGGCGAGGACTGGGCTGACTGGTATGCGCAAGAGACGGGAGTCAAGCTGTGAGTGGGGAGGCAACGAAGGCATCCGCGCAGGAGTCCCGGCCTCCCGGGGCCGCGTCCACCGCTAAAGCACCCAAGAGCATTCTGTCCAAGCTGAAGCCCTTGCTCGGTCTTGCGATCCTCGCTGTCGTCTTAACGCAGCTGCCCTATCAGGATCGACTGGAATACAAGAACGAAGCGGGCGATGTGCTCGTCATCCCCGGTGAAATTACGGGTGGCGAGTGGCAATCCACTCAAATTGAGTTCCGACCGGAGGATGAATGGGTCGCTCCCAATGACGCTCCGCAATTGCTGCGCGCGTGGGACGGAGAATCCAGCGTAGCGGTGGAACGGGTGCTCGAGCGCCCAAAAGGCGAGGAAGCGGGCGAGGAAGAAAGCGACGCGAGTGAGGCCGGTTACAGCTGGAGTCCGCGTATGCAGCGCGTTTTCGCCAGCTTGCAAGGCAAATGGCTGGCGCTGGCGATGGGGCTGTTCGTCCTGGGCAACCTGTGCGTTATCACGCGTTGGTGGCGCCTGCTGCGCAGTGTCGGCGTGCCCGCGACCTGGTGGAACACGTTCCGGCTGAATTTCCTAGGCTTTTTCTTCAACGCGGTGGTGCCCGGGCTTACAGGCGGCGACTTGGTCAAGGCCTTGATCATTGTGCGCGAGAATCCGTTGCGAAAAGCCGATGCCTTCGTTTCCGTCATCGTCGATCGACTGCTCGGTTTGGGCAGCATGATTCTGCTGGCGGCGGCGGTAATCTTTGTCTCGCCGGCCTTCGCGGAATTGCGAGTTTGGGTGGCCATGGTGACCATCGTCGGCTTCACCGGCGCCGGCATCTATGCTCATCGCGGGCTGCGCAAGGCGCTTGGGTTCGATGCCTTGCTGGCCAAGTTGCCGTTGGGAGACAAGCTCAAGCTGCTGGACGATGCGCTGCTCTTGTACTCCAATCACAAACGTGAACTGGCCTTCGGTGTGTTGATTTCCATCTGCAACCACCTTTCGTACATCGGCGGAACCGCCTGCCTGGGCATCGGCTTCGGACAG
>JAJDES010000219.1 GCA_029259675.1 Planctomycetota bacterium | reverse complement strand
GATGTTGCTCAAGGGGCGCAGGAACTCGAACAGGTTGAGCAGAATGAACACCGGCCCGAGCAGGAATAAGGTGGCGCCGAAAAAGAGGAACGGGAACGTAAGCACCAAGCCGAAGGCGGAGGCTCCCATGCCTTTGCCCGCCTTCCAAGCGGAGCGCAATGCCGGGCTGCGCCGTCCGATCCGGGCCTCGTCCCAGGCCTTGCGATCCGAGATGGAGGCTAGGCCCACGTTCATGCGCGAAATGGCGATGGTCAGCGGAAAAAGCGCCAGCAATAGGGCCAAGCTGATCAAGAGCTCGCGCGGATCGCTTTGGGTCATGATGCCGCCGGGCATCCACTGCAGCGGCGGGGCCAGCAAATTGGAAACGCCCCAGTCCGCCAGGATCGGAAACTCGACACCCGCCGCGCGTTCGAGGATGCCGATTCCCGAACCGACCACGCCCAGGGCCAGGCCGAAGCTGGGGTAGATCAAGCCCGCGGCCCAAATCATGCCCGGCCGACCGGCGCGGCGGGCCGACTCCACCAGGGCGTCAACCGCCCGTGCGAGCGGCCACGGATCGCCGGGGCTTCCCAATAGGCTGGTCATGGCTTGGCTGAATTCCTCATGCTGCGCGCCTGGCCGGGGGGCCGGCGAAGGTCGTGCACGCTAGCTTAGCTGCGCACGGCCTCGGCGGCTCCACAGGCTGCTTCCACTTCACGCACGCTGACGGGGATATTTGCAGTCAGCACCTCATGACCCGTTTCCGTGATCAGCACGTCGTCCTCAATCCGGATGCCCATGCCGAGCCAACGCTCGTCCACGCCCTCGCTAGCGGCGGCGATGTAAACACCCGGTTCGATCGTCAAAACCATGCCCGCACGCAGTTCCCGCGATTCTCCCTCGCTGTAGTAGGTGCCGCGATCGTGCACATCGAGACCCAGCCAGTGGCTCGTGCGATGCATGAAAAAGGGTTGGTAGCGCTTTTCCTCCAGGGCGACATCCAGGGGACCCTCCACGATCCCCAGCCCGATCAAGCCCTCCGTCAGCACGCGCGTAGTCGCCTCGTGCACAGCTAGGAAGGTCACGCCGGGCCGGCAGGCTTCGATGCCGGTGCGATTGGCGCGCAACACGACTTCGTAGAGCGCGCGTTGATCTGCGCTGAAGCGGCCGTTGACCGGGAAGGTACGGGTCACATCGGAGGCGTAGTAATCCCACTCGGCGCCCGCATCGATCAAGAGCAAGTCGCCATCCTTGAGCGGCTCGCGGTTTTCGATGTAGTGCAATATGCAGGCATTCTCCCCGCCGGCGACGATGTTGTTGTAAGCGGCGCCCGTGCTGCCGCGGCGCCGGAAGGTGTACTCGAGCAGCGCATCAATTTCCGCCTCATTGACGCCCGGCGCCGTCGCTTGCATCGCGGCCCCATGGGCTTCCGCAGTAATGGCCACAGCCCTGCGCATCAATTCCAATTCAGCTGCGGATTTGAACAGTCTTTGCTCGTGCAGGAAGGGCTGCGGTTCGAGCCACTCGAGCGGCACCTCCGCTCCGTCGCGAACGGTGCGCCGCAACTTGGCGCCCAGGGCGAACAGCTTGCTGTCGCGCGCATCGTCGTGCCCGGTCGCTGTCACCACGCGTTCGACGCCTGTCAATAGTCCGGGCAAACGCTCCCAGAATTCCTCAATATCGAAAGCCGCGTCCACACCCAAGCGCTCTACAGCTGCCTGCGTGCCGAGCCGTCTACCGGTCCAAACTTCCTCCTTGGGATTGCGTTCGCGCAAAAACAACACGCTGCGCAATTCCGCTTGGGGCAGGAGCACCAACACGGCATCCGGTTCATCAAATCCGGTCAGGTACCAAAAGTCGCTGTCCGGTCGAAAGCGGTATTCGCAATCGTGATTGCGTATCGGCGCCGAGCCCGTCCAGGCAATCATGGCGGCGTCTTCAATGTCGAGCTGCTCGAGCAACTTCTCCCGATGGGCTTGATACATGGATTCCTTCATGCGGTGCACAAATGAGGGCAAGTCGTTCGGGACATCGTGATTAGAAGAGATCGGTGTAGTTGAACGGAATTGGAACTGCGCGGGATTCCCAAGCCGGCTCTGCGGCATGGACGGGGACCGGCGGAGTGCACCCCGAGCGTAAGCGCCTGTGCCGAATGGGCCAAGCGCAGGCAGCGTTCTTCGCTGAATGGGGTCAGAGCTGTTGCAGGGCGCGCCGCTCGCTGAGGCCAATCACGGCTCGCAGGAGAGAATGCCCTTCGGCGGCGGGTTCCAAGCGAATGCGCAGGGGACTGCGACCGCTGGCAACCTGTGGCAGTCCGAGGGATGCGCGAGCGGGGATTCCCAGGGCTCGCTCCAGGGCCTGGGCCAGGGCTGCGGGGCGAGGATCGCCCGGCGTCCCGGAAACCTCGATGCCCACGGGCTCATACTCCGGCGCCGGCAAGCTTCCCGGCCAAGTGGCGCTCTGGGGTCGGAAGCGAACCCACCCCGTTTGCGGGCCCGAGCTCGAACTCACGGCGACGGAGTGCAAGCTGCCGATCGGCTCAACGCGATCCCAATCGAAGTACTCAACGTCCACCCCTTGGTGGGCGGGTACCGGCATGCGCAGGCGCACTTGCGCCGGCTCACCTTTCAAATGGCCGATGTCCACTTGAACGCCGTCGCCCTCAATGGAAACGCGCAGGCTGATCTTGGCCGAGCCGGCGGACAGGTTGCTGACCAAGGCCGCACGCCGGTCCACGTAGCCTTCGCGAAAGTTTTCGCTGCGCGGCGGAATGCAGGGCCAAAGCAAACTGCCTTCAGCAAGGGGACCTGGGGACCCGTCGCTTTCGAGCGGGTGATCCAGGGGCAAGCCCAACAACAAAGTCGGCAAGATGCGCCGCGCCAGGGCCGGGTCGGCGCCGGTTTGACCGAAGTGATGCCAGGCGTCTTGGTAGCGCCCCTGGGCTCGGGCGGCCAAGCAAAGCGCGGCACGGCGGCGCGCATCGGGCTCCTCGGCTTGCGCTTCCGCGTGAACCAGATCGGCCCAACGCAACCACGGTTGCACGGAATCCCAACCCGGATCCGAAAGGTCCGCCGGCCACAGCAGGTCTTGGTATTGCTCCTGTGATTGGAACTCGAGCGGATGTGCGGGGGCGAGTTGGTCCAAAAAATCGGCCGCGGGCCCGCTCGGCAAGACCACTACCCAAGTCGTGGCGGGCTGAGCCTGCGCCGCCGCTGCACCCGCTCCCGCAAGCGTCCAAAATGCGAGCGCGGACGTGATGATGACTAAGCTGCGATTGACGAACGACATGCTGAAGTCTGCAACGGATCGAAGGGCCGGGCGTTCATCGGAGCGTCCGCGGACGGTAGGGGACATGGGATCGGATGGATTGGGAACCGGTGAGCAAGCTTAGCTGCGGG
>JAJDES010000218.1 GCA_029259675.1 Planctomycetota bacterium | reverse complement strand
CCCACCAACCCGGCGCGATCCAAGGCGAAGAGCACCGGCAAACCCTGCAAGCAAACCTCTTGGAAGCACTGATCGTATCCGCGCTGCAGGAAGGTCGAGTAAATCGCAGCCACAGGTCGCAACCCACCCTTGGCCAAGCCGGCCGCGAAGGCCACGGCGTGCTGTTCCGTAATCCCCGTATCGTGGAAGCGAGAAGGAAAGCGCTTGGCGAATTCGGTCAAGCCCGTGCCCGAGGGCATGCCGGCCGTGATGGCATGCACGCGCAAGTCCTTGTCCGCTTGCTCCGACACCGACGCTGCAAAAGCTTGAGTGAAGCTGACCGCGGGCGCACTCGGCTTGATTTCGGGCGCACCCGGAGTCTGTTCCTCGGACTGTTCCGCTTGCTTGGGCAGCAACTTGTGGGTTTCTGTTTTGACCTTCGGAGCGGCGGCCTTCACGCCGTGCACGCGCTCGGGATGCGTCGGCGCATTCGGATGGCCCTTGCCCTTTTCGGTCAGAGTGTGCAAAAGCACAACGCCCTCAAGTTTCGCTACGCGTTCAAAATTCTCGACCAGGTAATTCACATCGTGACCGTTGAGCGGACCGACATAGGTCACGCCCAGCTCTTCGAATACGTGACCTTGAACCATGCTGTGGCGCAGGACCTCACGCACTTGACTCAAGGTGCGTTCAACGCGATCGCCGACGAGCGGGATGGCGGACAGCAAACCGTGAATCTCTTCCTGGGCGCGTTGCACCACGCGTGCCGAGCGAATGCGCGAGAGGTAACGGGCCAGGGCCCCGACAGACTTTGAAATCGACCACTCATTGTCGTTGAGCACAACAATTAAGCGCTCGCCCGAAGCTCCGGCATGGTTCAGCGCTTCGAAGGCCACGCCCGCCCCCAAGCTTGCGTCACCGATGACACTGACCACGTGGGGCCGATTCGGCTCGTGCGACAAGGCCTTGGCCAAGCCCAAGCCCAAGCTGATGCTCGTGCCGGCGTGCCCCGTGTGAAAAAGATCGTAGGGCGATTCGCGCGGATCGGTAAAGCCGCACAATCCGTCGGTTTGGCGCAAGCTGTCGAATTGATCGCGGCGACCGGTGAAAACCTTGTGCGGATAGCACTGGTGACTGACGTCCCAAATCAAGCGGTCGCGGCGAAAGTCGAACACGCGATGCAGTGCCGTTGTTAGCTCCACAACGCCCAGATTGCTGCCCAGGTGCCCCCCGGTTTCCTGCACGGTTTGCAGCAGGAATTCGCGCAGTTCGCCGCACACTTCCGTGAGCGCCTCGCGCGGAACGCGCTTCAAATCCTCAGGACTCTGGATCGAGTTCAGCCAGCCACCTGCGGGTTTCCCGCTTGCCTCAACCGAGGCTGGGCCGACCGGCCCGGGATCCAAATTGGATTCATTCATGCTAATGGGTGTACTTCGACTGCGCTCGAGGCCCGGGGGCACGTCCGCCCATTCATTCGAGCGGGCGATCAGCCGGGCTGCAAACGGCAATTAGAACACCCCGGAGAGCCCCCCGCCAGCGGCGCGGCGACTCGAATGCTCGGACTCAGCTTGGGAGGCGCCAAAGCAGCCCGACAGCGGCCCACCCGACACCACAGGCCGAACAGAGCACCCAAAGACGACCTACGCCCACTCCCAGTGGGGACGGATCCGGCTCCGATCCGTCCGTTCCAATCAAGCGCTGCGCTCGAGCACGCGCTCCACCAGAGCCAGAAGCAACACAGATTTGGAGCCGTGGAGGCGCGCAGCACAGCTCTTGGCCAGCTCCCCCTGGCGGCGCGCCTCCGCCCGCGCGCCATCCATGCCCAAAACCGCCACCAAAGTCGCCTTGTGCATGGCCTCATCCTTGCCGGGTGTCTTGCCCAGTGTTGCGGCATCTCCCGTCACGTCGAGCAGATCATCCGTGGCCTGGAAGCAAAGCCCCAACGCGCGTCCATACTCAGCTGCCGTACGGCAGTCGGCATGACTCGCGCCGGCTGAAATGGCGCCCATTTCGGCCGCGGCCGAAAACAGAGCCGCGGTCTTCATTTGATGAATGCGCGCCACGCGCGCCACGTCGGCATCCCCTTCCGCGCTCATGACATCGAGCACCTGTCCGCCCACCATTCCGCGCGAACCGGCCGCTCGGGCGAGCACCGCCGCCCACTTGGCACTGCGCGCACTTTCCTCGCGAGCCAACATTTCCATGGCCAATGTCAGCAGTGCATCCCCCACAAGAACAGCCATGTCCTCGCCGAAGACAATGTGGCAAGTGGGCCG
Organism: Planctomycetota bacterium; assembly: GCA_029259675.1. Classification (GTDB taxonomy): domain Bacteria; phylum Planctomycetota; class UBA1135; order UBA1135; genus JAJDES01. The sequence goes on along the minus strand of JAJDES010000218.1, from coordinate 5,468 downwards.
GCCGCGGCGCAAATCATCATCGTCCATGCAGGGCAGGTCATCGTGCACCAAGCTGTAGGTGTGCACCAACTCGATCGCCATGGCCGCATCCACAGCGTCCGCCGCTGCGCCCCCAAGGTGCTCACACGTCAGGCGCAGTAGAGCCGGCCTGATGCGCTTGCCGGCACCGAACAAGCTGTAGCGCATGGCTTCGTGCAAACGCTGCGGCTCTTCGCTCGCCAGCGGAATGTGGGCCTCCAATTCAGACCCGATCCATTGCGCCGACAGATTGAGCCACTCATCCAGCGAGCTTCCCTGCACGCCTGTACTCACTCCTGACCTGCTGCGGTCGAATCTCCGCCGGCGGCGAAATCCGGATCCCCCTCGAAGGGCCGGAGTATGCCCTCCGCATCCTGGGCGAGCTCCTCCACCCGCTTGCGGTATCCGGCCAAGAGCTGGTGACAATCTTTCAACTCGCCGATGCCCTCCTGATATTTGGAAATGGCCGGTTCAAGCCCGAGCCCCCCGGTCTCCAACTCCTGCACGAGGTTTTCCAAGCGCTCCAACCTCGCGTCGAAGCCCGGCTCGTCCCCGTCTTTTTTTGCGGTGCGTTTCATGGAGCCCAGAGTTTAGCCCAGGCCGGCCCAGACTTTCAGGGCCCAGCTGCCGTTGCGCTCTCAGACGAAAGCGCTCCCCCCGGGAAGTTGCCGCCGACGCGCACGCGAAATGCAGCCCCACGCGGGCCGGAGAGCGAACCGGAGAGCTAAGCTGTCGCCATGGATGTCTATCTGATTCGGCACGCGGAGGCCGCCAATCCCCTGGCAAGTCAAAGCGACGGCGAGCGCCCGCTAACCGATTTCGGGCGCCGGGAATTTTCGCGCGTCGTTACAGCACTCCGCGCGATTGGAGTTGAGGCCGATGTCATTTTGCACAGCCCGCTCCTGCGCGCGGTGCAAACCGCCGAGCTTTGCGGCCCCCTCGCAGCGGGAAATTTGCACTCCGAACGCGCCCTAGCCGAGGCGCCCGAAGCCGGCCTGCTCCCGTGCCTGCAAGCCCTCACAGCAGCCGCGTCCAAGTCCCCCAAGGCGACTCATCGCGCCATTCTGGTCGGGCACGAACCGTGGATGTCCGCCAGCCTTGACTTGCTCACGCTCGGCCGCAGCGCGGGCCTGACTTCCTTTCGCAAGGGCTCGGTAGCTTGGCTGCGGGGCGAACCCGTGCCCGCCGGTATGCAACTCAAAGCACTTTGGCCGCCGAAGACTTGGAAGGCCGTCAACGGACTCGGTTGAATTCCCGTTCAAGCGCTCGAATTCACTTTTAGGCCGTGGGCGCCGTGCGACTACAGGCGCTTTCGTAAGCGTCCCGATTGGGCAACGACTCCAGCGTTCCCTCGCGTCCGCCGGCAATGCCGCCGGCCACTGTGGCACAGCGCAGAGCTTCCTTGAGTCGCAGGCCTCCCAAGCAGGCTTGGGCCAAGGCCACGACAAAAGCTTCGCGGGCACCGCGTTCGTCCGTCACTTCGCTGTCTCCGGACAATTGATCGATGACTTGCTCACCGTCAAACATCACGGCGCGCGAACCGCTGGGGGCGACCACCACGCGTCTGGGTCCCAGTGCGCCCAGGCGACGCGCAAGTCCGGCGGGCGACACGGTTTCATCCAAGCCCAGCAACTCCTCCGCCATTTCCGTGCTGCATACCAACATTTCAATCCCGTTGAGCAGCTCGCGCGGCGGAGCATTGGTCGTAACGTAGAGAAAGATCGGAACTTTGGATTCCACTCCACGCTGAAGCACGCGCTCCAACACTTTCTTGGGCAAGTTGGAGGAAACCAGCAGGCATTGAGCCGCTCCGATCGCCTCGCGCAACTCCTCCAAATCGTCGAGATTCAAGAAGCCCCGTTTGGGGGCGCTGCGCAAACGCGCGCTGCGACCATCGGGCACAATGACGCTCACCCGCGCCGGTGAAGCCGCGTCGGTGCGCGTCGTCAAGTGACTGACATCCACGCCTTCGGTGACCAATGCGCTGCGCAACTGGCTGCCCCAAACATCGTCGCCCACGGCACCGAGGAGTTCGACGTGGGCTCCCAAACGAGCGGCAGCCACCGCCATCAAGGTGCCCGAACCGCCGGGGGAGACTTCCAATTCCCCCGCAGCCAACTCCTCTCCCGCGCGCGGAAGACGTTTGGCGGAAAGGGCCAACTCAATATTGACCGGTCCAACAACGCAAATCGATTCACTCATGCGGCGCGGGCTCCAAGGCGGAATGGCAAGGTCGAAAGTTTCCAGCGGCGGCACGGAAAGACCGAGCCGCCGAGTGTGAGCTGCAAGGTTCCGGTCGCCTGGACATCATCGGGCCTCGCGGGCAGCTCAGACCAGTCGATTTGAAAGAGTGTAGTGGTCATTCTTGGCACAGCCGGGGAACTCGACCCAGGCGGGGGTCTTCGGCACCGGGGAGCATAGCCCCGGCACGGGCGAGCAGGATTCCCAACTTCGGCCCGCGCTGGAAGCCCATTTCGGCCCCACGAGCGCAAGTCCCTGGCAGGCTACTGCTTCCGTCAGCCGGGGTTTCGCAATCCGCTGCGGCGCTTCCCGCTTTCGGGCCAAGCCTGGGCCTCGCGACTCGGATTGGGACCCCTCGGCCTCGAGCTCCCGCGCGGGTTGAGCGGCCCATCCGAGCGCAAAGGCCGGATCGGAAAGCACTAGCCTCCCCATTCAAAGCTCACCGGCACGTCGATGTCCGGGTGGATGCTGTGCATGACCGGGCAACCTGCGGCGGCTCGCTCAAGTAGCTCTCGATTTTTCGGCGGCAAATCCTGCGGCACGCGGATGGACACATCGAGCCCCACAATCCGGCGCGGCGTGTCGGCGCTCATGCGCTTGACCACCGTTACGCGCATTCCACCGATGTCCAGATCCCGCTTGCGCGCCGCGATGCCCATGATGGTCGCCATGCACGCGCCCAGGCCGGTCGCCACCAAATCCGTGGGCGAGAAGCTTTGGCCCAGGCCCTGATTGTCCACGGGGGCGTCCGTTTGCAACCGAACTTGCGACGGACCGTGTTGCGCGCTGCAACGCAGGTCGCCCTCATACGTCAATTGAATTTCAACCATGTGTACGGATCTCGGTCTGCTGGATATGAGAAGTGTAAGAAGCGAAGTTCGATTTCGGAGCCGCCTGGCAAGCGCCCCCACCGCGAACTTCACTGATCAACAAGAAGTCAATGGAACGCCCGCACCGGCCGTCCCCCGTCCAAGGCGCTGGGGATGGTGAGGGCCTTCAGGGCTTTGCGAAAACGCTTCGGCCCTCGATGACCGTGTGCTGGACTTGCGCATCGAGCAATTCTTCGGGCCGGCCTTCAATCGGATCGACATCGAGCACGACGAAGTCGGCAAAGTAGCCGCGCAACAACTTGCCGCGTTCCCCACCGAGCCCAACCGAACTCGCCACATTCGCACTGAATCCGGCCAGGGCTTCGCGCCCGCTCATGCGCTGGCTGGGGAAGTACCCATCCACGGGTGTGCCGTCCAACTCAGCCGTCGTGCGCGCGGCGTACAAACCCAACAAGGGACTGGCTTCCTCGACGGGAAAGTCGCTGCCGAATACCAGCGCCGAAGAGTCGGGGGCCAAGGCGCGCCAAGCGTAGGCGCCGGTCAGGCGCTCATCGCCCAATCGATCCCGCGCCCAGGGCATGTCCGAAGTGGCGTGTGTCGGTTGAACCGAGGGAATCACTCCCAGCCGGGCCAGTCGCAACAAATCATCCGCCTTCAAAACTTGCGCGTGCTCGAGTCGCGGCGCCAAGTTCAAATCCCATTGCTGAAGTTCCGCTTCGTAGGCGTCGAGCACAATGCGATTGGCGCGATCCCCAATGGCGTGGGTCGCCGGTTGCAAGCCCGCGGCCACGACTTCGCGCAAACGCGATGTGTAATCATCGGGTTTGATCAGCAAGTGACCGCGCTCGCCCGGAGCGTCGCTGTAGTCCTCGAAAAGGGCGGCACCGCGCGAACCGAGTGCGCCGTCAATCATCAACTTGGCGCCCACCACGAACAGCCTCCGCCCTTTGCGTTCGATGCCGGCCAACCAATCGGCGTTTAAACCCGCATTGGCCCGCAAGTATGCGAAGACGAACAATTCCAACTCGCCGGCCCGGTCCAATTCCCGAAAGGCCTGCAGCGACTTGGGTGAAATTCCCATGTCGCACACGGCGATCAAGCCCTCTGACAAGAGCTGATCCTGGGCGCGCAAGATGCGCCGCTTGCGATCCTCAACCGAAGCGGACTCAATCGAGTTCGCAACCAGTGCGATGCCCGCATCGATGAGCACCCCGCTCGGATAGCCGCGCTCGTCCAGGAGCACACGCCCCCCCTGGACCTTCGGTTCGGCTTGGTGCACGCGCCAAAGCCCGGCGCGCTCGAGGGCCAAGCGATTGCAGAGCGCCGCATGACCGTCAACGCGCCGAAACAAGGCAGGATGTTCCGGCAGGGCTTCGCTCAGCAAATCAAGACCGGGGTACTCGCCGCCCGGCCATAGGTTTTGATCCCAGGCGCGACCTTCGATCCAAGTCCCAAGCGCTTGCCGCTGCGCCTGTGCGCGGGCTCTCTCCACCATCTCAGCCAGGCTCGCCCCGCGCAGATCGACACCTTCGAGTGCGGTACCAAGGTTTTCGATGTGTCCGTGACCATCCCACATAGCGGGTACGGCAACCCCTCCGCCCAGGTTGATCCAGCGCGTGCGCCCCTCCGGCGCAGCAATGCGCAGGCGCGCTTCATGACCGGCGAGGAAAACGCGCCCGTTCTTGAGCAAGAGCGCACTGGCCGTGTCGTCGCCCGCTTCTCCACTGGGTCCGCCCAGGTAAAAAGTGGCTCCGTAGTAGCCAATCCAATCGGCTTCGGATTCCGTCGTGCTGGCGCAGGCACTGAAAATAAAAGCGCAGAGGCCGGCCGCGAGCAGGGGAAATTTCATCATGTCGTTGAAGTGCGGGTGCGTGGAAGCGGCGAAGTGTACACCCAGCCCGGCCCCCGGCCCGGAACCGGAACCGGAACAGGAATTCGTCAGCGGCCCAGGCTGTGGGTTAGGCTCCCGCCATGGGCCCCACTTCCCCAGGAGATGCCAGCCACGCTGAGGGTTCAGAGGCCCCGAAGCCGCCCCCGGGAAAGGACAGGAGTTTCGGCGGCCCGCTGCTGTTCCTCGCACTCGGCGCGCTCTACACACTTGGTTATCAATCGGCCTATTGGAGCGACGGCCGGCCTCTGCTCGACTTGGTTGAGCGCGGTCAGTGGGTTTACCACCACTTGGCCTACCTACCCGTCGCTCAACTTTTCTACCGAGCGTTGCAACCTCTGTTCGGGATGGATCCCGAACGCTCCCTGGCCCTTTTGTCCGCGCTGGCCTCCGCCGCTGCCGTATGGGGTATTTGGCGAGCGGCGCGCACGGCGGGGCTCGGCCCAAGTGCGGCGCTGAGCGCTGCACTGTTCTTGGCGACGACTCCGAGC
>JAJDES010000217.1 GCA_029259675.1 Planctomycetota bacterium | reverse complement strand
ATGCAAGGCCTCGCAAACTACCGGCCAAAGAACATGACGGCGCTCCATCCACGGTGTCTGCGTTGCCAGATGATTGGCGGAACCCAGCACAATCACTTGACTGTGAGTATCCCCGCTCGGCTTGAGCAGGATCGGATTCATGCGCGCTTCCGGAGTCACTCGCGCTGCCAGGGCCTGAAGATATTGCGCCCGCCCGATTTCGGCGCCATCCGCCGTCACCGCGGCGTTGTTGCTCATATTTTGGGCCTTGAACGGTGCCACTTTCACACCGCGATTCGAAAGCGCTCGACATAGCGCAGTCACGAGGAAGGATTTCCCCGCATCGCTGGTGCAGCCCATGATCATGATGGGCGGCTGTTTTTGGGTGGAGTTACTCAAGGACCGGATGTGCGCGTAGAAAGCGGCTGTTCAGTGAATGGGGATCATTCATTGCCAAAACTGCGCATTTGGGACTCCAATGCCGATTTTAGCTGTCGATAGGCATTGCTGACTTCAACCGTAGCCGATTGCGCAAGTCGTCCCTCGGTCAGCAAGTCTTCTCCATCATCCCCGCCGCCGTTCAAGTCAAACAAATGATCGCGGCCATTGAGTCGCATCAACTTATAGCGTTCCCCTCGCATCACCACCCCATCCTCTGTAAACGGCCCCACGCCGTTGGGCTCAAAACTTTCGGTGTATAAAAAATCGCGCACCTTATGGGTCGGATCGCCCAAGATCGCAACCAAACTCAACCCATCCAGTGTAAGACTGTTAAGCTCTGCATTGTTCGAGCCGTGCGCATTATCTCCCGCCCCGGTGCTCAGGCCGCTTAGCTCCAACAGTGTGGGAAAAAGATCGACGGCGTGAACGAGCGCACCGCTTTCGGAGTTCGCCACGGCGACAGCGGGACCGCGCACAATAAGAGGGACGCGAATTCCGCCCTCATACAAGCTGCCCTTGCTCCTATCGGGATCCGCGTTTGGTAAGGCGGCCCCACGCATGGTTCCATTATCACCGAAAAAAATCACGTTCGTACGGTTTAGCAGCTTTGCGTCCATCCCCTTCAGGAGTCTGCCAATTTCGGAATCCATGGCTTCGACAGCGGCATCGTGCTTATCGCGACGCGAACTCCTATTCGTCAGCGACCGTGAGTGCAAGTGGGACGGCGGCACGTGGACCGGAATGTGCGGAGCGTGAAATGCCAAGTAAACAAACCATGGCTCGGGCAGTTTCTTCAGCAAAGCAAGCGCATCGTCCACCTCGCGAGTGGTGATGTATCCCGCTTGCGCCGCAGTGCTGCCATCCGGCATAACCTGGTTCCATCCAAAGTAATCCTCTTCGTCCCTCAGGTTGAGCAGCGCGCCTGTGTAGTGATCAAAGCCCTGCAAAAGCGGATGGGCGCTGCCACTCGGACTCAGAAATGTGGACAGGTGCCATTTTCCGATAGCAGCGCTGCTGTAGCTCCCTGCGCCAACCTCGCCAAGGGCTTCGGCCAAGGTCCGTTCATCAAGCCCCAGCTCTTCTTCCCTAGCGCGCGCCATTATCGTCCCGACACCCGTGCGCCTACCGTACCGACCGGTTAGAACGGCGGCTCGCGTCGGAGAGCAATTGGGCATGGCATAGGCTCGCCGAAACAAAATCCCCTCCGACGCCAAGCGGTCGATATTCGGCGTCGCGGGTGCAGCGCTCGATTCTCCATAGCAGCCGAGCTTGTCCACGCCCAAGTCATCGGCGAGCAGGATCAAAATATTGCCGGGAGTCGAGCTTTGCACTGGCTCCAATTCCGCTTCGCTACGAATGGCATCCGCACCGCTGTCCGGAGCTTGAAGCGTTCTCGCAGCCGGCGCAGTGAGCGGCCATAGATGGCAAGCGAGAACCAGGCAGGCCCGTTGGATCGCAAATACGCTCACAACTCGCCCCCTGCGCTGCCGGCATCCATTAGCAAGATCTCACCCATGCAAAAAGTCCAGCTCAGGCCGCCCCGCGAGGCAACAGCAAAGCCAAGAAACAAGTCTCAAAACACCATATTTGTGGAAGGCTGGTGATCTGCAAACCCGAATCGAGCCACTGAGCTCAATCGGCGCCCCCGCTCCCCATCCGTCGAACGAAGAGGCCTTGAACCGGCGCCACACAGGCTGCAATTTGATGCGCCGGCTAACTTCCAAATTGTGGTGAAACGGCTTGGCGTCGATTCACCGGTCGGCTGCCCTGCCAAATTAGCGCAAAAATTCACCCAATTCGTAAGTGAGTGATCGGCATCGGTTTACTCCAATTAAAGTGATTTTTGAATGCGCTGTACTTACCTGCGCCAGGAAGCGCGTGTTTACTGCCACTGCCCGCAAGGGCATTGAAAAATCGTGGTGCTATGTCGAGTTGGCAAGCAAGCGGGGCATGACGGGGAGTCGGTGCTCTGAAATCCCTTTGCGAGCCTGCCGCCGCTCAACGTGCGCCGTCTTCCATTACCAAAGCAAGATTTTCGAGGAGACGAATATGAACAATCGACTTCTTCGCAAGATCAGCTTGTTCGCAGTTCCGGTGGCGCTAATCGCCGGGATTGCTGGAGCTTCGATCGCCCAACCGGGCCCGGATCTCTCACCCAAAAAGTGCTACAAGCTGGTACTCACACCGGTCTGAATACAAAATCTCGAATGGGCGCTCAAGCCCATCTGCGAGGATGATCTCGACGACTGGGAACTCATTGAAAAGGGTTGTGCCACTCCGACATGACTACCGATCTGCGAGGTTCCCACCTGGGTCGAGGTCAAGTGCGACGGAATTAAGAAGTAGGCAATTTGCACTAGTCACACATGTGCACTAGTGATTGCGCAAAAATTGGCCGAGAGCGGTGTCTCGGCCAATATTCGCGCTTACTCAAGCGCGGATCCAGCTTCATTGGACACCCCCTTGCAGGGAAGCGCGCCTTTCTGTGCCGACATCACAGATGTCCCAACCCGCAGCCGTGCCAGTATGAATCGCACAACCCACACCGACCGAGGCCCGCGAGCGACTTTGGTCCTCGCGGCTTCCAGCATCTGCGCCCTGCTCGTCATTCTGCTCGGCATGCACTTTTGGATGGAGCCCGCCGCCCAAATCGATGTATTGGGCAAAGAGCGACTGGATAGAAAGCCTGCCGGCGCCAGCGCACAACCAACCACCAAGCCCGAATCGTCATCTCGAGTCCCATTTGCGGCCTCGTCCACGGATCTCGCTCGAACGGACCAGGCCGGCAATCATGGGGGCAGCCAGGGAACCATCTCCGGACGTATTGTAGATACGAACGGCAATCCGATCGCAAAAGTGAATTGCTCCCTATCGGTAGGAAAACCGTCATGGGGCCCCGCTGCGACCGCAGCTGTACCCGGCCTGGAGCGCGCCACGGAGCCTGCGGCGAATTCCGCGAACACCAACTCAGCTTCGACATTGAGTTCCGCAGACGGCCACTTTTCCATCACCGCCGGGTCCGGCTACTGGCAACTTGAATTCGAAGCCGATAGCTATGCTTTGTTGCGCGTCGACCACCTGCAAGCCGGGGACTACCGTGAGTTTGAACTGTCGACAGCCCACCAACTGACCGTGCAGGTCACCGAAAGCGGTGGCAAGCGCAATGGCCTTCCCATTGCGGACGTTCAGGTATCCCTAGTAGACAGCTTCCGAGACTTGCCGGGACGGCCTTTGGATCAACAGCGAACAGACCGTGAAGGCAAGGCGGTTCTCAAGCGGGCCTTCCCCGGCGAAGCCTATTTGAGGTTCAAGCACCCCGAATACCAATATCAACTGGAAATCATCCATTTGCCCGCCATGACCCAATGGCACACATTGGAATTCCAACTTTCCAAAGGGGTTGCCGTGCAAGGAGTCGTCGTGGCCGGCGCTACGGGTGAGCCCGTTCCAAACGCATCGGTGCGCATAGAGTCCTATGGCAAAGGTCAATCCATACAGTCCGAATTGCCCGTAGACGGCAATGCCCGCTTTGGCACCGAGCATGACTTCACGCCCGGTGAACGAATTCAACTTTCCGCATATGCCGAGGGTTATGCGCGAAGTACGACGCTGGTTGTCGTCCAACCTGAGCCGGGCACCACAGCCTTCGAGGCAGAAGTCAGGCTTTCGCCCGACAGCAAGCGCATTATCGGCCGTGCGGTCGATTCCAAAGCGCTCGCTCTGGAAGGCGCCTTGGTGACCCTGATTGCTGCGCCTCCCGTGCAACCCGGGCGCGAGGCCTTGCTGAGTGCATTGACCCAGGTGAGTCCACACCACGAACGCTGGAGCCCTGTGGCGCAAAGCGATTCCCACGGGGATTTCGTCATTGAGGGACTGTCCAAGCATTCAACGTACGTGCTCATGCTCACCAAGGACGGCTTCGCTCCGCGGATCGAATGGGTCGACGTTCAATCGAGTGAACCGGAAGCTCGCCTCGGAAGCCTTGTGCTCAACAGAAGCGGGAGCATCTTCGGCCGCGCCCAATTCGAAGCCGACTTGCAGCCCATGGTGGGCGAACGCGTCCGTGCGCAATTTGAAATCATCCTGTCCGAAACCGGTTTCGAATCAGAATTTGACACTTGGCGCCCGACAGTCTGGTGGCGGCCCCTGGAAGCCAAAGTTGCTGCGGATGGAAGCTTCCGTATCGACAACGTCGCCACAGGCACCTACGAGCTCAGTATTGGAACGCAACAATTTGGATCCGTATTCGTGGAACCAGGTGCACAGGTTGGCCCGCTGCAATTAACGGCACCATTTGACGCCTTGGGCAAGCCCGAGCCCCTCGACAAACTGCAAGGAGTCGTATCCGACACAAAAGGCGCTCCCATTGAGGGAGCCTTTGTGGCTCTGTTTGCCACGGAACCTTCCGCTTCCGACGAACGCAAGCCAAACTCCGTCACCCGCTCCGATTTGCGCGGACGATTTACGTTGCACGCCGATGCCGCCGGCGCTTTTCGGCTGGAAGTCACCTCGCCACTGGGAAACTACCAGGACTATTCAACCAACATTGAGAATTGGGATACTCAAAGCAAACTGGCGATTCGCATGCAAGCGACGGAGATCGCGCCCGAACCGGCGATAGGCCTTGTGCTGGACCCCTACGGCGAACCTGTCGCCAGCGCCACCATTCGCATCGAACCACCCGAAAACGACTATTGCGGATGCTTGTCCTTTGAAACCCAAACCGATGATGACGGCGTCGTGATCTTCCAGCAGCTAGGCGACAAGGACTATCGAGTCTTTGCATTCGACCCCCTGGGCCGTTTCCAGCCGACTTCTGTATTCCCGGTCCGCCCTGGGGAATACTTCGAAGTGTCCTTTCAGTTCTAAGCCGTTGAGTGCGATGCAAGCTGCTTCGAAGGCCTAGCGCGATGCCGATTGATTCCGCCTAAACCCACACTTGCCAAGCTAGTGCGCAATACGCCGCACACAATCGCGTTCAAATCCGTCGATGGCACCTGCTCCATATACCAACGCGAGAGGGCAATTGTGAATTTCATGATTTCCGCCCCCACGTAGGCGCCCCCGGAATTCTCCAGAATTTGCCGCAGCGAGAGAAATTGCATGGCGGCGATGCGCTCGCGCATCCCCATGGGCTTCGCCAATGGGAGGCTTGCCTCACGCAACTGGCGTTCATCGACAAGGGTCTCCGAGAAATGCCGGCAACGGCACCAGGCTTCCGCCACCGCCCATGCGGGATTCCGCTTGGGATTCGTAATGGATTCCCAGTCGAATTCGACGCTCTTCGCTGTGCTGCGGCTTAGGAAAAATCCGCGGGTAATCACGTCGATCAGGTTTGCCGAGGTGAGCGCGCTCGGGTACTCAGACAGCAACCGCTCCAGGCGCTCGCATTTTTCCAACTCGTCCAGGAAATCATCAATCAATAGTGCCTGACCATCGCGCGACTTCATCTTGGTTCCCTTTAGGGTGACCATTCCATGGGTCAGAATTTCGCTCTTGGAAGCCAGGGGGCAAGCGTGAACAAGCTGCGCCACCTCCAATTCGAGCTCACCGGCCGCATCCCATTCATCGCCGCAAACAACCGACCAGCGGCTGACTTGTTCACACAGGCTCTGCTCGCCCAAAAAGAGCGCAATGACACGCGCGTGCTCCGTGGGCAAACCGTCCGGTCGCACCAGCTCGAGCACCGGATAGCCGGCGCGTCCCGTTGGGTAAACGACCGCCCCACCCGCTTCGCGAACGAATATCCCATCCGCAATCCCCTTTGCGATGAAGCGTGCGGCACCTTCGAGACTTTGGGATTCGTAATGCAACCGATCCATTTTTATCCCAACTCGACTTAGGGTTCGCTCTTGCCCCCCGAGCGCCCACGCACGGACCTGCCGCCAAAGGCTGCGCACCCCGGCATCGCCGCCAAGCCATTGGGTGACCAGTTCATCGGCCGCATCACCGATCATGGAAGATTCGGCTCCAATGGGAGAATGGGATGGATCCGCACCGACTTGAACGGACTCGCAATACCGGGCATAGCAAGCGCCCACAAATTGGTCGCTTGGCATGTTGAGCGATTCCGGCGTTTCCCCGCGGAAGTGTTGCGCGAGGCCTGCCATCGCTTCGCAGACGTTGCGCCCGAAATCGCAGATATAGCACTGCCGGATGACAGTTGCCCCAGCTGCCTCCAATCCGCAGCACCAAGCTTCCCCGATCGAGAGGTTCCTCAGGTGGCCGACGTGCAACGGTTTGGTCGCGTTTGGATTGAGAAAGTTGACGACCATTTGCTTCCCGCTCAAGAACCCAAGGTCGCACGGGCCCTCCTTGGCTCCCGTAATCATCCGTTCGGCCAGATTGCGCACAAACAAATCCGACATCCTCACACTCACCTGGCCACGGCGACCTCGAGCTTCCTCAACCGCATCAAGCGAGTTCAGATGTTCGATCAACGCCGCGATTTCAGACCCACCATCGACCGATTTGGGATCGAAATGAATCCTAGCGTCCACGGGATTGTCCTGCAGGCGACGAAAGGAAACTCCCACTCCCTCGAGTTCCGGTGCAAGACTTAAGCATGCCCTGCGCAGCGCGGCTTCCAGTTGTGCAGGCGTGGAAATTAGCGACATTTTACAACCTTTTTCATCTGACTGGAACTTGCACATTGCGACGCACGATTCACCTGGTTCTGCTGGCGCAATGCCAAAGCAATGATACTCTCGTCCGGGTCAAGGGACCTGTGAGAATTGCTCCTTTGAAAACTCGCGCGCACCCGTAGCTCAATGGTTAAGGATGACCTTCGAGCATGCTGAAAAACTTCGGCGCACGTCTAGCGACTTCCTAAGTAATGGATCATGAGGCCTTGCTCGCCTTGCGGTTCAACTTGAGTGGCCACTCGAAACCGGGCCTCTTCCGTCGAGTGGGGAAGAGGCCAGCTAAGCCCACAAATCGCTTGCTAGACACAGCATTCGGCTTCCATTTGCGCTTTTACGTGAAGCGGTCATTTACCACCGACAGATGCCCGCTCCCACGCAAGAGACAATTGGAATCGAAAATCGAAGCATGCAGGTTTGCTACGAGGCGATTCCAAAGAGTGTCAGATTTCAAATCTGTACGATGCGGGTTCGAGTCCCGTCGGGTGTGCCACTTATTCCAACGGGGGCCGGTTGTTGCTTACTCAAGTTGCACATGCCCGCGTTGACATGCCAATAAGGTGCGCAGCGAACCCACGCGAACGCACGAGACCCAAGCCTCCCAAGGCCCGCTTGCGCCCCCTTGGAAGTTTCCCCATTAAGCCCCCCCGTCACGTCATGGATGACATTGAAGCTGCGCCACTCGAGCCGCTTACTCCAGGGCCTTGCGAGCCCCAATTGCAAGGCGGCGAGATACCCGCAGGCAACGATCGAACAACGGAAGCCTTGGCCAACGCAGTGGACAGGGGGCTGCTGCGGCCGCACACAAGTGCGAAAACGGCCCCGCGCGCGCAGACCCCGTGCGAGCAAAACTGGCAGATCGGCCCCCATTACGGGGAGTCGCTTTGGTCCATACAAGTCAACTATGGCGCGGCGCCGCTGAAAGCTGCACTTGCCTTGCGAGAGCGCATTTATCATTCGAGCACCCCCTATTTGCTCGCGCCCCGCGACAAGCCGCGCGAACAACATGTTCATCCTGCTCAAGATGAATTGGACCCGCATTCCTACCAGTTTGTGTGCCGCAAATCCTCGCGCGTGGTCGCAGCCTGTCGCTTCACACCCATGGCCATGCGGCGACTGGATAGCGCCAAGTTCGAAGACCTGCCAGCAACGCTTCGCTCGCAAGCCATGCAACTGCTTCAAATCAGTCGCGTTGTCGTGGATCCCCATGAAAGGCAGCACAAGCTTGCGGAATTGATCATTGCCCACGCGTGCCGGTGGTTGGCTGACAATGACATCGGGCGCTACTACTTCGCGCTTTGCCTACCTCCGCTGGTTCGCTTTTACCGGCATTTCGGAGCGCAGCCCTTTCCCAACTGGAAACACACGGACCTCTCCCGCAACGGCAATCACTACCGCTTGATTCACGGCGATCTTCGCCAAACCGCAACAGCAACTTTTGTGCATGTAGAGCAATGGCGCCGTACCCAAACAACAGCGCCCACCGCCTAGGGCCTGCGCCCAGTAGGACGGCACCTCCCGGCGAGCCACTTCACAGTTCCAATACGCCAACATCCGCCGCACGAATTAGCAACAAACGCAGCAGCCCGTGCCAACGCGGCCCGCAAAACTCCTTAAACGCCCGCCAATAGACAACGCCATGACCCATTTCT
>JAJDES010000216.1 GCA_029259675.1 Planctomycetota bacterium | reverse complement strand
GCCCTGGCCAATTACTTGATCGAGGGCGGGATTTCCGCCTCGGACATCACGCTGTTTGAAGCCGGTGCCAAGACCGGTGGATTGTGCGAATCGAAGACCGTGGAGGGCTTCACCTACGACACCTCGGGCGGGCACATCCTGTTCAGCAAGGATACCGAGGTGATGCAGTGGATGAAGGATCACTCCGGTGGCGACGACGCCTATGTGCGCTGCGATCGCAACACCATGATCCGCTTCGAGGATAAGTGGGTGCACTACCCCTTCGAGAACGGTTTGGGCGACCTGCCGAAGGAGGCCAACTTCGATTGCCTCAAGGGCTATGTGGAGGCATGGCATAGGCGCCAAGTGGATAAGTCGGAAGCCCCGGCCGATTTCCAAAGTTGGATTGAGTGGCGCTTTGGTGACGGCATCACCAAGCACTTCATGCAGCCCTACAACGAGAAGATCTGGAAGCGACCGCTCAAGGATGTGACCAGCGGTTGGGTCGCCGGGCGCGTTCCCGACGCACCCGTCGAAGATGTGCTGCGCGCGGCCGTCGGTATTCGCACCGAGGGCTACACGCACCAATCGATCTTCTACTACCCCAAGACGGGCGGCTTCCAAGCCATCACCAACGGCTTCGCCAGCACGCTCGGCGATCGCATTCTTTTGAATACGCCGGTGACGCGCTTGCGCAAGACCCCTTCGGGCTGGAGCGTCAACGGCGAAGATTTCGATTGTGTCGTCAACACGATCTCCATGAATCTTCTGCCGGATTTGGTCGAGGACATGCCGGACGATGTTTCCGGCGCCATGCGCGGCTTGGCCTACAACTCGATCACGTGCATTCTGTTGGCGCTCAAGCGCGAAGAGCACCCCAACTTGTCGTGGATCTACTTGCCGCAACACAAGCAGGGTCCCGCCAACCGCATCACGTACATGTCGAATTACTCGCCGGGCAATGCTCCCAAGGGTAAGACGTCTTTCCTTTGCGAAGTGACGCGCCCCGGGGGCGCCCCGGCACCGGATGAATCGCTCGTGAAGGAAGTCGTCGACGGCATGGTTACGGCCGGCTTGGTCAGTCGGGATGAGATTCTGTTCCACGATATGAGCTCCCATCGCTTCGCCTACATCGTGTACGACCACGAGTTGGATGCGCGCCGCAAGCGCTCGATCGATTGGTGCGACGAGGTCGGACTCAATCCCCTCGGGCGCTTCGGTCACTACGATTACTTCAACTCCGATCAGTGCACGATCGCCGCCCGGGCCAAGGCCCAGGAACTCTTGGCCCAGGCCGAGAAGGGCTGAGCCAATCCTCGGGGGCACTGCGCTCGATGAAGAACCCAAGCCCCGACCCATCCGCCGCTCGGTCCGCGGCAAGCGAAACAGTCGCGGCTCCATCCACGGGTGCAATTCGCTCGGGTCCCTGCCGCCTGTCGGTGGTGATTCCTACCTGGAACGGGGGCGAACGCTTCCTGCAACTGCTGCAGTGCTTGGCGGCCCAGGACCTGGAGGGCGGCTTCGAGTTGGTCGTGATCGACTCGGGCTCCAGCGACGAAACGGCGCGGGCCGCGGACCAAGCGGGCGCACGCGTGGAGACGATCCCCCAGTCCGAATTCAATCACGGAGCCACGCGCAATCGAGGCATCGAGCTGGCCCAGGGCGAGATCGTCGCGCTGCTGACCCAAGATGCCTTGCCGATGGACGAGGGCTATCTTGCGGCCATCGCCGGCGCCTTCGAGGACCCCAGCGTTGACGGCGCCTATGCGCGCCAGTTTCCGCGCGCGGATTGCGATCCCCTGCTGGCCGAGCGCCTGCGGCAGTGGAGCGCGTCGCGCAGCGAACCCGTGCTCAGTTCCTTTGTGGCCGGCGACGCCGAAGCATCCAAGGCGCGCTTTGAAGCCTTGCCGCCCCTGGAGCGCTACCTGGCCTGCGCTTTTGACAATGTCGCCTCCGCCGTGCGTCGCAGCACGTGGGAACAGCATCCTTTCCCCGCCCGCAGTTTCGGCGAGGATGTGGCTTGGGCTCGGGAGTTGTTGCTGGCCGGGGGCACCAGTGCCTTCGAG
Organism: Planctomycetota bacterium; assembly: GCA_029259675.1. Classification (GTDB taxonomy): domain Bacteria; phylum Planctomycetota; class UBA1135; order UBA1135; genus JAJDES01. The sequence goes on along the minus strand of JAJDES010000216.1, from coordinate 800 downwards.
CCCGCGGCGCGCGTCGAACACTCACACCGCATCGAGCTGATGCGCGAGTTCAAACGCATCTATTGCGACCATCGCAACCTGATTGAACTCTTTGGCCTACGCAACGTGCCCACATGGAAAGACGTGTGGCGCGGTTGGGCCTACCAACGCAATTTTTATCGCGAACTCCTGGCGGGCTTGAACTTGCCGCGCAGCCAACACTTGTACTGGTTGGCCTATTCCAAGCCCCACGCGCTGCTGGAAACCGCGGCGCAATTTTTGGGCGCGCGCAGCCATTGGAAAACGGACGAGAGCGCCTTTTGGACATGGGCCGATAGCGCCATACGCCGCGGCGTTTGAGTGGACAGCGCTCGATTCGACGAGAAGCACCGAGGGACTTCGCAACCGAGTGGTTGGTCACCACGCAAGGAGTTCTAGCTTCTGTTTCGGGCAGCTCGCCAATGCGCGCCGCTCTCCGCTCCACAACCAGGGCGATTCAATCGGCCGTGGTTAAAACGAAGGAACGGACCTCCCCCACCACTGGCGGCGTGGGAAGTCCGTTGGGTGCCACAGATCTCGGCACTGGACGCGCGCTGGGGTGGTCTCAGCCAGCCCGGCGCAGGTCGTAGCGGTCGATCTTGCGGTAGAGCGTTGCACGCCCCAGCTGAAGACGCTGCGCGGCTTCGCGCACGTTCCATCCCACAAGACGCAGAGCGCGCAAAATGATGCGACGCTCTTCTTCGTGGAAGGGAATGATGTCTTCGGAGCTTTGGGGATTGCTCCAGCCCGTTGAATTTGAATTCTCAGGTTGGTGGTTCACC
>JAJDES010000215.1 GCA_029259675.1 Planctomycetota bacterium | reverse complement strand
GACCACCAAGGGGAAGTAGGGCATCATCGGAGTGACGATGTTGGTGGTGGAATCTCCGACGCGATAGGCGGCTTGTGTTAATTCCGGTGATATGCCGAGCTCCATCAGCATGGGCACAAAAATCGGAGCGAGCATGGCCCATTTGGCGGATGCCGAGCCGATGAGGAGGTTTACCGCAGCTGCCAAGAAGATGATCCCGACAATGGTCACCATGCTGGGGGTTCCCAGATCCCGAAGGTAGTTGGCACCCTTGAGGGCCAGCAAGGAGCCCATGCCTGACTTATTGAATGCGTCAATGAACAACGCTGCACAAAAAGCCATGACCAAGTAATAGGACATGGTTCCCATGGCCGTGCTCATACCCTTGATGATATCCCGGTGGTTCTTGAAGGTTCCGGCCACATAGCCGTAGATCACGCCCGGCACCAAGAAGATCAAGAAGATCAAGGGGACGATTGAATTCATGAGCGGCGCCAACGGTCGGTAGCTGGTCAACTCCCCGTTGGTGGCGCGAAGTGGTGAGTCCTCAGGAGAGGCCCAAAAGTAAAGAGCCAAGCAAAGGGCAACAATGCTGCCCAGGCCGAGGAACATGGCCAGCGTTTCGCGTTTTCCCAACTCCTCCAGCTTGGGCATCTCGCTGGGGTCGCCGTCAATCTCGGTTCCGCGAAGTCTGGGTTCGACGACCACATCTGTCAGGAACCAGCCGATTGCGATGATCAACACGCTGGAGGCGCTGGTGAAGAACCAGTTGCAAAGCGGGTTGATGCCGTGCTCGGGGTTGATGATGTCAATGCCCGTTTGCGTCAGTCCCATCAGCAGGGGATCAATGCCCGACACAATGAAATTGGCGCTGAAGCCGCCTGAGACGCCGGCGAAAGCGGCTCCGATTCCAGCTAGGGGATGTCTCCCGGCCGCGTAGAAGATGACCGCTCCCAGGGGAATGACGAGCACATAGCCGGCGTCGGCAGCGGTGTGGCTCACGATGGCCACCAGAATCAGCATGGGCGTCAAGAGCGACTTGTGCGTGCGCGCCAGCATGAATTTGAGGCAGGCATTGATGAATCCGGAATGTTCCGCAACGCCGACACCCAGTAGCGCAACGAGGACCAATCCGAGCGGGTGGAAGCCCGTGAAGGTCTCCACCATGTTGCTCAAAAATGCAGCTAGTGCCGGACCGGTCATCATGTTTTGAATCGCAATCGGTTCGCCCGTGCTCGGATTGACTTCCGTGAATTTCACGCCGGTCAAGATGGACGACAGGATCCAAACCGCTACTAGCCCGATGACAAAGAGGATCGCCGGGTCGGGCAGCTTGTTGCCCCATTTCTCAATCGAGTTGAGCGCGCGGGTGACGAAGTTGTTGCCCTGGGATTGGGGGGCAGGTGCTTGAGTGCTGTCCATATTGGAATTGAGTGGCAGTCGATCGTGCGGATGGAATGGTCGCGCTGCATTCAACAGGGCACAGAGGGAATCGGCAACGGCGAGGGTTGAGCGATCGGCAGCTGGGCGAGGCGATCCCATTTGGGGGCACCTGCAGCCTGGTCACTGAATAGCGATCGCCACGATTGCTGCCCAAGAATGCGGGTTTGTCCGGGGCCAAGGCAGGCGATCGGAATTCTCCTCGAAAACGTTGATTCGCGTAGAGGCGGTCCGAAAGCCGGGGCGGCTAGGGAATTTGTGTTCTGGAGACTGTTGCAGGCCTCGCCGCGGGGGCGATTGGCGGGGAGGTTCGGTTCGCGCAGAGTCGCTCGAATCCCGATTGCATTGATCGGGGATCGTGCGCCATGATGGTGGCATGACAACCAAGGCCGAACTCCAGGCGCGAATTGCGCGACTGCATCAAGATCTCTCCGAAACCGAATCGGTTGACGGAGACTCGCGCGAGCTCCTGACCGAATTGATTGATGACATCAAGCCCCTGCTCGAGTCCGAAGACGACACAGATTCACCGCACTCAGCCCTCTCGCTAATCGATCGATTGCGTGAAGCGACACGCCGTTTCGAGGCCTCCCATCCGACTTTGGCGGAAGGCATTGGGCGCGTTATCGATTCCCTCAGCAACGTCGGCATATAAATCTCCATTCATTCCGTGCTCGGAGCTTGAATTGGGAATGCGCATCCACAGGCTGTTAGCCTCGTGCATTTGCCGGCCGGACTTGCCTGTTGGATTCACGCCGGCGAAGCTATGGGAGTATGAAATTCATTATTGAGTTGTTCGGTCGGTCGCATCCGCTGCTTTTGCATTTGCCGATCGGCGCCCTGGTTGTCCTCGCGGCCGTCGAATTGCGCCAGCGTTTGGGGCCTGGATTCGAATGGAGCGAAGGCCTGAGAAGGTTTCTAATTGCGCTGACGGCTTTATTTGCCGTACTTGCGGCGGCCGCGGGATTCGTACTCGGTCAAAGCGATAGCTACGTGGGGAATACGATCTGGTGGCACCGTGTTTTGGGTATCGCGCTCGCCGTTTGCGTAACGCTCAGTGCCGGCTCCCTTTGGTGCGGAAGGCGGCGTGCCTATGGATTCTTCCTGGTGCTATCCCTTTGCCTGCTAGGCCCGGTCGGTCACTTTGGGGCTTCCATGACGCACGGTGCCAATTACCTTCTTGGCCGGCCGGCGGAGCCCGGACCCGTTCGCGACGATAAAGTCCGCAGCGAGCGAACGCCGCCGAAAATCGCGGCGAATGATGAGTCCTCGGAGCCGGGCAGCGAGAGCCCCCTGGAGGTGTCGCCGGCGCCTTCCGCTGAGCAAAACGAGCCTCGTGCTGAGCAGCTGGATTCCGAGCTGGCGGAGGGGGCGAGTTCCGACTTTGTGGACTACAAGACTTCCATAGCTCCGATCTTCGCAGCCTATTGCACGGATTGTCACGGACCGACCAAAAAGAAGGGTGGCTTGGCACTGCACATCCCGCAGTTGATTTTGGTCGGCGGTTCGGAGGGACCGGTGTTGCAGGCGGGCAAGCCGGATGAAAGCCTATTAATCAAGCGATTGCTTTTGCCACAGGATGATGAAGATCACATGCCTCCCGCCGGCAAACCGCAACCACCACAGGGTTCAATCGAGCAAATACGCACCTGGATTGCTGCGGGTGCCCATATTTAGGCCCCATATTTAGGCCATTGGCGCGCATTGGAAATGAATCATGCGGCCTGCGTGTGCGTGCATGGGCCCGAAGCAAATTTTGAGCTTCGTACGCTTTTTCGGAAGCGTTACCCAGGACAGCGAACAAAACTGTCAAATAGGGCTAGAACTAATGGGGTCATGAATGGCTCGCCCCGTCAATAATTTTGGCAAGGCTTCGTTTCTGCAGGCGAAGCGTCCGCAATGCTGGCGCAGGTCTAAGCTCAAATTCGAGCGACTGTGAACGGGCTCAAAACACTCACCACCAAATGCTCATGTATCAACCCATTGCACTGGCAGCTTTTACCGTTGTCGCGGCCTACACGATTTCTTCGGCTGGTGACAAAGCCACGGTCGAACGGGCCGCACTCGATTACGCGGAAGCCTATTACGAAGTGCGCTTGGACTACGTCGAACGCAGCATTCACCCGGACCTCGTCAAGGTGGGCTACGAACTCAAGCCCGATGGAAAGTACGCCACGCATCCCATGGATTACGAGGGCTTTCAAAACATGGTCCGCTGGTACGAAATGGAAGGGAAGCAGCCAGATGCGGGGCCCAAGGAAGTCGAAGTCCTGGATGCGATGGACCAAACAGCCCTGGTTAAATTGACGGGATCCTGGGGAACGGACTACTTGCAAATGGCCAAGTTCGACGGCAAGTGGAAGACGCGCCACGCGATTTGGCAAAGCGCGCCCACGGAGCGTAGTGAGGAAGTGCGCAAGGCCGACAAGACAGCCGTCGAAGCAGCGGTGCGCGGTTACTTGGATGCCATTTACCTGGTTCAGCCGGAGCGCATCAAAACCTGCGTGGACCCCGAATTGACCAAGTACGGGTTTTGGCGCGAAAGTGACGAAGGCGAGTACAGCGGCTCGCTTATGGATCGCGAGAAGCTGATGGCGGGTGCGGCCAGTTGGTATGCGGAAGGAGCTCCGCCGGCGGATGCGCCGCGCAAAATAGAAGTTCTGGACGTTATGAACCGCGTGGCCTGCGTGAAATTAACGGCACAATGGGGCGTTGATTACATGAGCTTGGCCAAGAAGGATGGTCGCTGGATGATCTTGCACGTCATATGGCAAAGCCATCCCCCTGAGCAAACCGCTCAGTAAACAAACTCGCCGAAAAATACAGGTGCCCGCTGAGAACTTTGCTCGTCTCAGCGGGCACACTTTTTTTTGCGTTGCTCAAAGCCATGTCTTCGGTAGCGCCTAGCAGAGTTAGTCGCTTGAACAAGGCGCTTGAACAAGGCGCTTGAACAAGGCGCTTGAACAAGGCGCTTGAACAAGGCGCTTGAACAAGGCGCTTGAACAAGTCGCTTGAACAAGGCGCTTGAACAAGGCGCTTGAAACAAGGCGCTTGAAACAAGGCGCTTGGGGCCGTCGGTTCAGCCAGACGGTTCGGCAAGCCGCATGCGCTGTTCGCTTTGCGCCCTAGGCGACCATAGCCGCTTGGGCTTCGATCATCTTTTGGCTGACGGCGTCTAAAGCTGCTTCCCACGTCTCGGCGGCTTCGACGGTCCAATCGTCGCCGAAAGTTTCGGCCAAAGTAGCCAGAAGCGAGAAGCTTACGTAGCGATACATGTGCGGGGTCACACGATAGTTGTTGTGACTCTCACCAAGCTTTACTAGCAGCGGATTCAGCTCATCCGGCTGATCTACCAACTTGACGACAGCACTGAGTGACTGGATCAAGTTCTTCCTTTGAGCTTCGAAATCAGTCTTGGCGAAGAGCGGCCTGACTTGGGGGAATACCGAAAGCATTTTGGAATAGAACAATTTGGCGACGTCATCAGCGCGCGGCGTAACGGCCTTAAACGTGGATCTTAGAAGTTCAATGTTCATTGGGGGGGGTGGGATCAATGGTGTTTTGTTGATGAGATACGATTTGAAGTGCAGGCATCAGTTGATGCTTGAGAGTCCGTGGTGCGGCGCCGGCCTTCGAACCAAATCCGCAAGCGATAGGTTGCGCAGGGATTCATAAAAAGCCTCTTCGGCTTGCATGAGCCGCTTGCGCAGGCGGCAGCCGGGTTCGAGTCGGCAAATACTTGGCTCGAGCACGCATTCCAATACGCCCTTGCGCTCTTCAAGCGCGGCGACGACATCAGCTACGTCGATGGCTTCTGGATCTTGGGCCAACTCAAGGCCGCCTTGGCGTCCACGGGTCGCTCGGATCCAGCCGTGTCTGGATAGGGCCTGACCGACTTTGACCAGGTGCTCGCGCGATATGTCGAAGAATTGCGCCACTTCTTCGAGCTTCACTCGGCGCCCGGTGCGAGCCAAGAAAATCAGTACGCGTAGACCGTAATCGGTGTGGAGTTTGAGATTCACGACAAAGAAGTATCACAAATACCACAAAAGGCAAGAGGCACCGGCGAAACTTGGGACCGGTAGCTGGATCAAGCGAGCACGGCGCATGCAGAAACTGAAACCCTGGCGTCGCGCATATTGAGACGGCATCGGGGGGGGGCGCTGCTCCGGGCGTCCCGGCATCGATGCCTGAATGGGCCCACTCTCAACCTGATTGAATCAGCTTGAATCGGCGGGGCTCGCAAGCCTTCCAGAAATCAGGGGCGGGCATGGCCACGTTCCGCCGAATTCGGAATCGGGCTGTCTATGCAAGCCGCGAGCTTCGCCCCGATCCGAAGTTGCCTATCCCTCGGCTGAGAGTGCTATTCTTTGCCCCACCGGGCGCGGCGTGGAAAACCGTATCGATCCAGGCGAAGCATTCAACGCATGCAGATTCTGATGACCAACATGTTCGAGAGCAGGCGGACTCGGTTTTCGCCACTTGGAATGGAAGCGTTCCATACCCGTTCCAACCACATTCGCCTGCGGAGAGGGTTGATTCAGATGCGCGCTCACGCAAGGCTCCGTTGTGGTGGCGCAAGTTCGAATGCTGAGTTTGCTTCAGCTGCGACGGTTCGCGCCAAATCCTGTGCCGGCATTATTTGCGTGGGGAAATGGTGATGGATTCAAGCGCATCCGATTCCGCTCAGAAGGCCTCGTCTGGGAACAGCAAGGTTGGGCCGCTCAAGGGTTTGTGCCTGTCGTCGGGTCTGCTCGTGCTCTTGTTGTTGTTGCTTGAAGCGGGCTCTTACATTTTCGGCCGAGTGGATACCGGCGTGGACCCCCTGATCACAGGTGTCGAAGATTACTACGGCGAGCGAGACGGCAGTCGGCAGGCGGACCCGTTGCTCTTTTGGAGTTTTCGACCGAACGAAGCCAATTTCAACAACCTCGGGTTGCGTGGACCTGATGTCGGCGCCAAGCAGCCGGGGGAATACCGAGTCTTGTCACTTGGCGAATCGTCGACGATGGCGGCTCGACTGGAATACGAGGAGTGCTACTCGGACCGCCTCGAGAAAAAACTTGCGCAAGCGACCGACCGTCCCGTGCGGGTTATCAACGCCGGAATCGCCGGCTACACGCTCTTTCAAGGCAAAACGTACTTGGAGCATCGCGGCCTGGATTTGGAGCCGGACGCGGTCGTGCTCTACTTCGGAAAGAATGATTTCCTGCCGATTTCCTATCTAAAGAAACGAACCCACGGGGATCCTTCACGGGGGCAAACGGATCGGGAGTTGTTTGAGGAACTTCAAGCCAACAAAAGGTCGTGGGGGGCACGACTTGCGGAATGGAGCAATCTCTATCGAATGCTCATTCGGTGGCGAGACGCCGGCAAGCGTGAGGAAATTAAGGGCGAAGTTTTGTTGGATGATTCCGAAGTGCGCGTGCCGGCCAAGGACCGGCGAATGCTCTTGAGCAGCATTCATGAAATGTGTTCAGAGCGCGGGATTCCGTTGGTTGTGATGATCCCTTGGTATTTCGAGTTCAACGAGCATCCCAAATTGCTGAAGGCATTTGCGAAGCAGAGCGGCGTTCCCAGTGTGGATCTTCCCGCAAAGATCCCTCCGCTATTGACCAAGAAAAAGTCGGAGTACTTCTTAGATGCCGTCCATCCCAATGCCGAAGGCCACCGTCTGATAGCCGATTGTCTGGCGGAAGTCATGTTGCCTCTTCTTGCGGAGGCTGACAGAAGCGATTGAAGCCCGGCTACGGGGTGGGGACCGGAAATCAGTAGCCCAGGTCCGCTAGCTAGCGCCCGCTGGGAGCAAGGGCACGGAAGAGTTCTTCTTCACCGCGGATGGCGTGGGCTACTGCACGCAGAAGCCTAGCGCGACGCTGAATGGACGGCTTCAGCTCTTTGCCGGAATTGGTGATGGCATTCAGCGCGGAAAGAGCTGCGCTCGAATTTTCGTTCTCAAGGAATAGAGCGGCACGCAATAGAGCCTGTTCCTCAGCGCTAAGCCCAATTGCATGCTCATTCAACGTGGGGCTTTCCGATTCGACAATGTGAAAGCGCGCCGGCGTCAATGGGCCTGTGGTTGCGGCCGGTTGCTGCAAAGTCCAAGCAACGCGAGTGCCGGGCAACAGGTCTTGCTCGAAGTTCGGAGTGATGCGTTGCACGCCGCGCACTGAATGGACCGGCCACTGTTGGGTCTCGCCGCTGCTAAGCAGAAGTACCAATTCCAATTGGCTGTCGGACGGTCCCAAATATTCAAACTCAAATGTCGGTCGGCCATTTGTGATGCCTCCCCGGGGCTCGATCAACCGAGCCCAGCCCGACGACGCTGCCCGGGCGCGGTCGGGTAGTTTCAATGCCAGGGACTCCCATATTCGCGGGTCATTCCAAGCAGCTCTCAAGTACCCCTTTGACAAGTTGAGAGGCAGCTGAAGATCCAATTGTCCGAGTTGTTGCGCGCTCAGCGACTGACCGGAATCGATTTGTGCCAGCAATTCGCCCAGCGGTGTGAGTGCTTGAGGTGAGCTTCCTTGGGTTAGCAGCATGGCAACTAGCAGAGCAGCCGCTGCAGAGGCAAGCGCCAACTCTCGCACCCCAAAGCCCGAACTGGCGGTGGATGGCTCGATTCCTGCGGAAGCCGGCGCTGCGGAATTTGTACCGCGCAGCAATTGGCGACGGCGCTCCGTTGAGCGGCACTCCAATTCGTTTGCAGGATCGGCGAAATCCGATTGCCATGCCTCATTCGCTGCTTGATCCCGCAGTGCTTGGCGTGCATTGCGAGCGATTCGGTCCCGATTGCTCACGGCAGATCCTCCAAAAGCGCACCGAGTTCATACTCAGCGGCGCGCATTTCACGCGCTAGCGTGCGGCGATCGACACCCGCCATGGCCTCAAGACTGCGCAGGGATCGACCTTCGAAGTAGTGCTCCGTTAAGAGCGCCGCCGCACGCATGTTCGTGCGCTCCAATATGCGCAGGGCGCGCATGAGTCGCACGGCATTGGTGGATGATTTGGCGGCGGCCTTGCCGTTCAAGGCTTCTTCCGCGGCGCTGGCCCGAATCGATTGGTAGGAAAGGCAAGCCGGAGTGAGGCGCCCTGGCTCCGTGTCCGGACGCAGCTCCTGAATGTGGGGAGTGTCGCGCGCCAGGCATCGGCGCGAATTCCACCCATAGGCTCGACAGCTACCGCATCTCGCACGGCCGTCACTGCGCCGTTGTTCATCAATTTTTGCCCGAGCAATGGATTTGAGAATGTATCCGAGCCCGATGCGCTCTTCGTTGGCTGCCGTCGCCAAGTGCTGCAGAAGAATGTACAGCCTGCCGAGTGAGTCTTGACGACTCGCACCGGGGCCCAATTGGGAACTTGAAAAAGCGCTCAACAGCGTGGTCATTAGGGAACAGTGTTGCTGGTCCAGGCCGGAGCCCGCATGCATTAGCGCAACAGCCTCCTGTGGCCGAATGCCCTGGGCCATGCGACACCCGTTTCCGGCCGAGTGAAAGCTACATTCGCTCATTGTGCAGTTGAGCAGCTCTTCCCGATTTCTGGCACTTCCCATGGTTTGCGCTAAAAGCGACAGTCTTCCACGGAAGAGGTTGGGAGTCCCGTGGATGCATGCGCCGTTAGGCAGAGTATAAGCCGGGGGAGGCGGGATATGCGCGAACTCTATTCTTTAGGACGGACGACACGTAGGGACTGGGCAAAGCTTTCACTAAGAATGCTCCACCTGAGCAATTCCTTCCGTTCTAAAGTTCAAGCGACGTTTTAGGCTCCGCGCACGTCCACCCCAATCGCAATTCCACCGACGGCAAATGCCGCTCGATCAGCTTCTCAGTGAATTCAATCCTTCTAACCCTCATGGCGCTGCTTGCCCCGGCCCAACACCTGGGAAGTCCCCGCAGCGCGGCTGAATTGGAGCAGGCGATTGAGAGCTTGCTGCTGCAGGACGAACCGAATCTTTCCGAGTTGGGAAACCGTCAGATTGAATTGGGCATTCAATTGACAGGTGACGGGCGATTCTTGAAAGGCCGGCAGGCTTTCGAAGCGGGTATTCAAAACTTGGGGGCGGTGCTGGAGCCGGGAGACGGAAACCTGCGTTTTGCACACTTCCACTTTGGCATCCTGCTGCATTATCTGGGAACCCAAGGCCACAACATCGAAATCTTGCGGGAGTCCTTGGGGGCCTTCGAATACTGCTACCGGGACTTGGATGATGCGAATGTTCAACTGCGAGAGCTCGCATTCAATGCCAGGCTGCAACACGGTTGGTTGCTGTGCACTGACTTTAGCCCGTTGTTGGCAGAGGCGGAGCTCGATCAGCTCCTTTTCGATTTGGTGGAAAGCGGGCAGGGGAATGAACGCATCGCCTATTCAGCACGCAGATTCTTGGCGATGTGTTTTACCCGAAGGCTCGATTATCACGCTGCCGCCAAATTGTTGGAGGAAGCCTACGAGGGATTTGTCATTGGAGAAGGGGTCGATGGCCCCAACTCGGCGCAAACGGGAATAGAGCTTGCGGCTGTCTACGTCGAACTTGGGCGGCATGAGCGCGCGGAAGAACTGTATGACGCCAGCTTTGCGCCTTACGCACAGTACTTCGAGCGAGATCCGAATCGGCTCACGTTCGTTCGCTACCACATGGCGCTTAACCTGTTTGGATTGGGCCGATTGAGCGATTCGCGCCAGCTCTTTGAGCGCACGCTCAGGGACTTTGAAGGTGTCAGGCAGAAGAACGACCCAATGGTTTTGGAAACCAAGGTGGAGTTCGCAAAGGTACTCGTGGCCCAGGGGCACGCGGCGACGGGCGAGGCGATTCTGGAAGAATGCCTGCAATTGGGTCTGGAGAGCCTAGGGGAGTCGCGCACCGTTCAGCTCGCACGTTTAGCCTTGGCGGACTTGCGCGAGGCTCGGGGTGAGCTGGAGCAATCGGAGCGCCTGCGCCGTCAGGCCATAGATTCCATTGCCAAGCGAGTGGATGCGGGATCCATTCCGGCTTTGGAGGCACGCATGGACCTGGCCACCGAACTGTGCAGTCGCGATGAAGCGGATGCGCTTCAAGAGGCCGTGCAACTTGCTGAATCTGCATTGAGTCAAGCCGTCCGCTTTCATGGGGCGGATTCGATCGTGGCAAACAATGCCGGGCAGTGCCTCTCGCGCGTGCGACTTGCGCAGGGGCGATTGACTGAAGCATTGGAGCTGGCGGATACGTGCATGGCTGCTTTGAACAAGCATCCGGAGACTAGCGCTGACAGTCGCCGCGCACTTGGATTGCACCGCGCCTACATCTTGGCCTTGATGGGCGAGCGCAAGCTTGTGAGGACTGCGGTGCTTGAGGTGGGGGCGTTGCTCGAAAAGCGCATGCGCCGCGCGCAGGTCAGTCGCGGTTGGTTTCCGCTGAAGTGGGATGCGCAGCACGTTGCCGCCAGTGTTGACGGCTTGCTGTCTTTGACTATGTCGGAGGAGGGACAAGATGTGGAGCTCAATCGACTCTTGCTCCTGCTGATCGAACTCAACCGTGGAGATCCAATGCCTTTGGGTTCACATCAGGTCGCAGGGGGCGAGCCAGAGTCAAGCTCCGCCAAGAACGCGAACGAGTTGCATGCTGAGCTTCGCTCCGAGTTGCGCAGGCGTTCTGAGCAGCTTGGAATCGCGATTGCGAACAGAGTCAGTCCCGCCGACTTAGCGGAGATCCGGATGGCTCGCGATCGTGTTGAAGAAAGGCTCTTGGAGTTCGGTCCGCGGCGAGACTTGCCTGGGATGGATGAAGTCCATGGGGCGTTGAAGCCGGGCGAATACGCGGTATCCATGCGCCGCTACAGGAAATGGGAGTTTTCGAAGGCGCCATCCAGGATTCGCGCCGACTGGGCTTGGGTGGCCTTCGTCTTGCTGCCAAGCGGCGATGTTGCTCGCGTTGAGCTTGGTGGGGACGCCGCTGTCTCCTCGGCCATCGCGGATCTTCGACAGTTGGTGGAAGATGAACTGGGATGGAGTTTGACTCCCGACGAGCAGAGTCGGCGAGCCGAGGTCATTTGCGAGCGCTTGGGGACTCTCTTGTGGAAACCGGTATTGGAGGCCGTTGGAAGTCCTACCAAGGTTCATATGTCATTGGACGGACCGCTTGAATTGGTTCCACTTGAGGAAGTTGTTGCTTCGATAGGCGACCTCGCCCCGCCCACAACGGTTTGGCCCAGCTTGTTCAAGTTGGCTGAATGGAACAGCAGGGGAATTGCGCCCGATCAAGGGCTGGAATCCAAATGCCGCTTGGTAAGCATCGCACCGAATCAGCGCGACCCTGTGCGGTCGGAAAACGAGGGGCTTGAACCTGCTTCCCGCAAGCACGGCACAGGCCCGCAAGAACTGGACAGTGCCGGGGGGAATCGGAATAGCGAGAGAGTTACTCTGCTGGAAGCTTGGCGAGAGGTCCAAGTGATCGATTCCCTTTTCCGAAGGCAGTTTCCAGCCTGCAACACGTTGATAGTTGAAAGCCAAGAGAGCCTTGCGAACTTACTTGATGCCTCCGAATCCGCACACTTCTTGCACATTGCAACCCATGGTGTCTTCGAGTCAGAGTTGACGGGCGAACTTGAAGAGCGAGTTGCCTTGGATCCCTTGATTGACGTGTACCGCTCCAGCTGGAGCGATCAATTCAGCACGGTCCTCAGTCCGCTTAGTTATTCGGGCTTGGAACTTGGACCGCAACCCAATGAGCTTGTCCGCGCCGAAGTTCTCGCGACTCTGAATCTCAAGGCATGTGACTTGGTTGTCTTGTCGGCTTGCGATTCAAGTCTCGGAGTTGTGGCCGCCGGCCGCGGTTTGGCGTCGCTGCAAAGTGCTTTCCTGATTGCCGGTGCCGATGCGGTGCTGGGCGCAAGGTGGAGAGTTGGCGACCGCTCGGCGCGCGCATTCATGGAGCATTTCTATTCATACCTTTGGATCGAAGGATTGGATGCCCAGGAATCTCTTCGGCGCGCAAAGCGGGCGATGAGGGCCGAAAAAAATGGGGATGGCAGTTCGCGTTGGGAGTGGCGCGATCTCGCCGCTTGGAACTTGGTTGGGAGCCCGAATTAGGCAAGTCCGCCGTGCTCCGTGCGGCTCGCATGTTTTGGATGAGTAAGACGGCGCTGGGTGCAGGTTTCAAAGCGAATTCAGGCCAAGCAACTTGCTCCAAGAGCAAATTGCATCCGTCCTATGGGATGAGGGCCTCAAACCCATATCTACTCAGAGTTGAGGACATGAGTACTGCATGGAATCGGCAAAGGTGCCAAAGCAGGTCTCGTCTTTACGAACTCACAGACTCCAATAGATCCCCATGAAAGCACTAATCCCCAGTTTCCTTGCTTGCGTCTTTTTGAGCCTTACGAGTCAGGCGCAAGGTGTTTTGGTCGTCGGTTCGGAGGCCGGGGGAACGCCGGAATTCGTCGATGTTCAAGCGGCGCTTGAGGTGGCTCCCGAGGGCGCAATCATCTTGGTCAGAAACGGTCAATACCCCGGCTTTGTGGTCGATGGACAGTCGGTTGTTATTACGAACGATCTCCAAGCGGATCTATTTGGAACCGCCGAATTCGACTCTCCGATTGTTGTGCGCAATCTCGCTGCGAGTCAATCCGTCACGCTGAATGGATTGTCCGGTTTGGGAAGCGAGCCGTTGGTTTGCGAAGACAACAGCGGTGCGATCTTTTTGCAATCGTGTTTCCTGGTGGCCAGTACGGGGCAGGGAAACGGGCCCGTCATCCGAGACAGCGATTCGGTGACAATCATGCAATCGACCATAAGGGGCGGGAATGAATCTACGATCTTGCCATGCTTCCCACTTTGCGACCCGGTCAGCTCCTCCGGCTTCGGCCTGCGTGCCGTGCGCTCGAACGTCCAAATTTACTCCTCGACTTTGCGAGGCGGAAATTCGGTAAGCGCTCAAATTGCGGGTGGTCCGGGCTTGGGGGTTATGGATTCGGAAGTCCTTGCGAGTGGATCCACGATCAGCGGAGGCTTCGGATACCAAGCTGTTCCCTCTTCGCCCTTCGGTGCCTGCCAAAGTGGTGGGCCGGGTGGAAATGCGGTCTTGCTGATTTCGGGCAATCCGGTACTAAGGACCTATGACAGCGATTTGAACCCGGGCTTGGGCGGCCAATTGGCCGAAGCACCCTGTGTTAATGGGCCCGATGGTATAGCTCTGGACATTGTCGACGGTAGTGCATCCGTGAACGCCGGTCCCGTGCGCAGTTTTTTTGCTCAATCACCGGTGCAGGAAGGCGAAGTCCTTCACGAGTCGTATTCGGGTGAACCGGGCAACTTGATCCTGTTGCTGTTTTCCGCCACCAGCATTCCGGCGGTTGGACTGGATGGAATTGAGCTTCCGCTGCACCTTGGTGGAAATCTGTTTGTGCAGAATCGCGGCTTCATCCCCGCCTCCGGACTCAAGACAAAGGACCTGCCTATCTCCGATTTGGGCGCCGGGCTTGACGGATTCAGCATTTATGCGCAGCCGGTGTTTTTGGACCTGATCAACCAAACCACCGATTTGGCACCGATGCGAAGCCTCCTGTTCTTGGACGGCTCCTATTGAGCTGACGGAAGCGGCGGCGTGCTCGAAAGTTCGCGGTTGCCTGCCATCGGGCACGGAACATTGGCAGCTAACGCGACTTGCTACAGAACGGGGCGCAGGTAGGTAATCGAGCCTACCAAGGCGCCCCGGTTCAGCGGTGATCCACTCACTTCACGGCTTTAGCCAAGTTGTCCAGGGCCTGTTGCTCCGCCGCGTGCAGCGAGTCAATGCGGGGGCGAAGTGCCTGCAGCAAATCCATGCTTTCGCTTGGGCTCAGCGGGAACTTTTTCAGTAGAGAAAGCTCTTGCCGGTGCAATTCTCTGACGCACGTCGCGTATTGTTGCAGGCCCTTGCTGCCCCGTATGTGAGCCTTGTTGCGGCTTTTGAGGAGGCGCTTCGCGTCGGCGAAAGCCGGAATTTTGCTGGGCAGGGAGGCTTCTGCCAAGGCCTTCCATTGCCGGCCCAAGGCGCGGTATTCCTCAGCACAACCCATGAGAGTTTTGCGGCCGGTAGCCTTGGCAGCTTGCTCGAGGCCATCCGCAAACAGGGGGCGCAACAATCCGGAATCGGCAGAGCTTACGACCGAAGTGAAGATGTCTCGCAGCGCCCAAAACAACTTTCCGCCGGGGTAAACCACAGGCCAACCCTGTTTGCTCTTTGGGTTGGCGATGCGAGCCGACAGCATCTCCAGGCCCTCCAAGCTGAACGTGCGCATCTTCGGTTTCTGTTGTTCGAGAATCCCGGCGCGCAAACCGCTTAAGTAAGCTTGCTTGGTCTTGGTCGCGCTGGGTGAGGCCGATCCGCTCAAGACCATAGCGCGATTCTTGTACGTGCAAACATCCGCCCGCGCCGCGGCCAATCTCGCAAGCGAGGTCTCCATGGATGTCTTGGCCAATCCTGAGACTTCGGCCTTCTGACTGTCTTGATCGATTGCGTGAACGACGACAGCGTAAAACCCGCCGGTGCAGGCGTCGGTAAAGCTGGAACCGTGGAAGTCGAGGTTAGGTGAGCACCAAACGTAGGCCGGGTTGCCCTGCTCAATCGCACCCAGCAATTTGTTTTGTGCCGCATTGGCGCTCGAGCTTTCACTCATCAGAGCCTTCACTCCGAGCCTTTTGAGGGTGTCGGCTTCGTGCGAGCCATCAAAACTGTAACTGCGGTGGCTTGCGATAATCGTCACGCCGCCGCTCTTGCCGGAACGGGGCAGTGAGGGGCAAAAGGAGTAGCCGTTGCCGATCCCACCTGAAATGACAAATAGCGCCGCTTCGCTGAAGGCTTGCTGGCTAATGGGGTCTCGGACTCCGGCGTAGGCCAAGAGATGTTGAATGCCCGCGGACTGAGCGTGGACGCCGCCGAATTGTTTGTACTTTGAAGCAAGCATGGAATTTATGTGGCGCGGGCCGGTGGCGCTGCGATGTTCGGCAGCTTATCTCGGTTCAATCATTCATGACAGATGCGGACTGCGGGGGAACGGGTTGTGCCTTGTTTCAGCGGTGCCGGTCCACGTCGATGTACATTCGCACAGGACGGACTGGATGTGCCCAGCCAAGCACGACTCCACCAAAAAATCCCCGCAAGCAGCTCATTGGAGAGCAAACTTGCGGGGAGTTCACGCTTGCGAAGCCTGCCTGCGCCAGTCGTGAGTCGGCGGCCGATGGATGCTCCTTGAGCGATCTTAGAAGCTACGCAAAGGAACTTTCGCGGCCTCAGTTCGCCGATGCCATTCGCGCCGAGCTCGGCTTGTGATCGTAGGATCGGCCGCGTAGGGGCAAGATCATTGGAACGCGCCGCTTGTAATCGATGTAGTCCTCACCGTGAGCTGAGATCAGGTCGTGCTCTTCAAAGCGAACGGCTACGAGAATGAATGCCGTGCATACTCCGGCAAAGAGCATGTGTCCTTGGGTCATGACCGGCGCCGACCAAAAAGCGAGCATGAATCCCAGGTAGAGCGGGTGGCGCGTGTAGCGATAGATCGATGCGACGTGAAACTTGGGATCGACGTGGGGCTTGCCGCGGAAATGATTGACCGCTTGCTTGATGCCGAAGAGATCGAAGTGGTCAATCATGAAGGTCGACACCAAAACGATTCCAAAGCCCAGGTAGGAGAGCACGCTCATTGTTGTGGCCACAGCGCCCGAGAAACTCCATACGGTTTCGTGGAGGGGTTGCCATTGGGCGAAAATGAGCTGCAAGATGGCGCAAGTAACGAGAACAAATGTCGCCCGTTCCGCGGCGGGGGAAATGATCTTGGTCCAGCGTTTCTTGAACCATGGACGCGCCATGATGCAGTGTTGCACGCCAAACAATCCCAGTAGGGACACGTTGACCAGAATCGACGGAAGCAACTCGCCTTGGTTGCCGTCGTTGATGCCTTTGGGAACGGCGATGCCCTCGACGAATCCGACTGCCCACAGAAAGGTGACCAGGAAAAAGGCGTAGACAAGTGAACCGTAAAGAAGAACGACTGTGCGCTTCATGGGATGTCTCCAAGCGTGGGGCTTGGCCCCTAAACTCGTGCGATCGGCATTCGGGCCGAACTGGGAAGGTTGGGCTCGGTTTGACTCGGCGCGCTGCCGGCCTCCCGCCTCACTTCCCATGGCGCAAGGGGGCGGCTGCGGCTGCCAAAGAATTTCCAAAACGCTTGGAAGTGCCTTCCGGGCCCAATTGCAGGGCCCACAGAGCGCATTATCGAGCTTTCAGCCAACTCGGCAGCGAGGCAGCACTCTGGTCAATTCCCCTCAAATGCAGGCCGTGATGCATCGGGTCCATCCACGCTGTAGGTGGGCCGCCCCCGGGGCGGGCGCGCGATCGGGCGCAGGGTCCAATGATTAGCCCAGCCGATTAGGGACCGAGTTGGACATCCATGCGCGCCCAGGGGAGAGCGCAGTCTTGTGGAGGCGGCGCGTCTCAGGCGTCCGTGCCTCTCGGAGCTGTGCTTCTCAATAGCACTTGAGCGCGCGCGCCCACCTACTGGGGGGGGAATCCCCGCAACAGGTGGGCGTTGTGGTGCGGCTAAGAGATCAATAGGCCTTCGCGAATGGCCAAGCGGACCAGTTTAGCTGTGGAGTGACAGCCGTGCTTGCGTTGCAGATTCTTCCGGGTGCTTCTCAATTGTCATGGTGCAGTGGACCATTGTAATGGAGTAGTCCATGATTCGGGCTGGTCGCGATGAGCATCAGCGGACATAGCTCGCTTCGATTGTTCCGGGTTCAATGCGAAGTTTGTCTCGAACTATTGCGGCGCCCCCTGCTATTGCAATCCTTCGTGCTACTTCACGCTCCGCAGGAGCTCCTACAGTGCCGCTAAGGGTGGCGGCACCGTCTACAACGACTACAGCAAGCCGGTCAGCGTTCACATACACGCTCCACCGCAAAAGGTCCTCGATATTGGCTTCAATAACTTCGTCTCTGATGTGGGTGGCTCTGGGCCCAGAACCCTCGTAAAGACTGAGAGTTGTCAGTTCGGAGGAATCCATGCTCGGATCGAAACTCACAGCAGTCTCGCGCTTGACGATGATTGTGTTGGCCACGTCAATCGCGCCCCAGACACGGTCTGCAACTTCCTCAGCTTTGGCTCGCTCCAAGTGTGAGTCCACAGTACCGCCAAGGTATATGACTCCACCGCGGGCTGAAACTTTGAGTTCGAAGCGATCCACATGGGGGTCACGTTTCAGTGCTTGGCGGACTGCTTGAGCCAGTTGAATGTCTTCGCGGGACTTTGGGCGAACCTTGAGGTGATTTTTTACGCGATTGACGCCAACTGTCTCCAGTGCAAGCAAGTTGGCAGATCTATAGGCGCGCAAGCTTCTTACGATGCCCGACAAACTGGCCGTTCCGTTCCGCACTTCGATTGAAATCTCTGAACTGGCTATTCGCGGGTCGAGTCGTAGGTTTCGCTCGATCGCCATGGCGATCGATTCTTCAGTAATGGATTCATACTTTTTTCCGCGAAAACTGGCGTCGCGCGCCCAGTGCGCTACTTCAAGTTCGTTCTCTACCTTTGTGGCTCCGGATCGCAGTGCATAAAGCCATGCGCGCTTTTTCTCCGCAGCGCTAGCCACTACCCCGGACAGGTAAACAACGCCATTAACGACTCGAACCCGAACCAGCTCATGATCGACATAAATGCTCCAACGTAGTAGCCCGTTTATGTCCGCTTGGATCTCTGCGTCAGGGCGATTGCCTGAGGCCCTCACTTGAAGTTGGTTTTGAACAGCGGTTACTCCGCGTACGCTTGCAACAACTAGCTCTGCCAATTCTCGTTCTCCCCACGAATCGACGGATCCGGAAAGTGTTACCGCACCGCCAGGAGTCACAGATACATCCAACTCTTGAAGTTCAGTGGCTGGGTCTTCCAGCAGAGAACGCCGCAAATCTCTAATGAGGTCAGCGTCTGTCCTGGAAGGAGTCGGTCGAACTTGAATGTAATTTACGACGACACTGACGCCTCTTACCAATTCGGAGAGGTTTGTCGAGCGACTCTTTTCCAACAGAGTGGGTACGAATCCACTGAGCTCGACAATCCCATTGTCAACGCTGACATCGATGCCGTTGGAATGAACGATCGGGTCCAGGGAAAAGCGGTCTTCCAGTGCAGCTTGAATCTGACGGTCCTGATAAGGGTTGCTGCTTGTGTGATCTTGGGCCGTGGGTGATACAAAAGCTGCGCTGAGGCTTGCTAGCGTCGTGAGTCCTACTGAATGGAAGAGCATGGGGGTATTTGGGGTTCCTACTGCTTGGCGTTGCATGCTTGCGCACACGAAAGTGCGCGCATTGGAGCCTAATGGCCATTCCTCCGTGTTTTTTTGGGATGAAACAACGGAGACGATTAGGTCATTGGTGGTATGGCACTGTGGTATGTATTGCTCGTCAGCAAGCACCGAGTGAAGTCTTGCTGAATTGTCCGAGATTCCGATTGGCGGCTCTATCTGGCCTTCGGCATCGTCTGCTTGGAAGCGTCGAGCTTTGATCGCTAATGGGTGCTTTTCAATTAGCGCTTCAGGGGCCGAATGCCTTGGATTGCCGCTACTGATTCAGAGAATGAGAATGGAGCCATTCACTAGAATGACTGAGAATCGAAGCTCTTGGCTCAGAAGTGATTAACCCACGGGTAGGGTTCGGCCCAGCTCGCAGGTTTCTCTTCACCGGATCGGTGACGTTCGGTCTATAAGCGTGCTTTTCCACCGCGTTCAGGCTTGGTCGGTCGAATGACATTCACTTGCACGCGTTGAACGGCAGTCGCATCGGAGCCGCGGGGGAGAAGCGCTTGCTTAGACAGAGCTTTGCTCCAAAACGCCTTATCCCTTAGTTCAGGGACACGCTTATCAGTTAGTAATTCGATGCTTACGACGACTCTGCGAGGTTGCATGATGCTCTTTCTAGATTGAGGGTTGCGGCCAAATCAGAAGTGTCTAGGTGGAAAAGAAACTCGTGTGGTTCAGAAGTGTCGAAGCTCGGTTGCTTAACAAGAGGACGTTTGACGGTCATTGTTTGCACGAGTGAGTTGTTTCCTTCGCACACGGATTGAAACTTCCGTTGGGGTTCCGCTTGAACGAACTTACAAGTGCAAGGCCCATGCCAACGGGTGGAAGGGATGGCATAAAGCATTGCTATGCAATGATTTAATGAGGATCGCGGCGTACAAGCGATTGGGGCTCGAACGAAAGATCGGGTCTTAAGGGCCGATTGCAACCGGGTGACTATGCCCGAATCTCATCGCGGCCACGTGCGTAGCGCGAACGAAATTGATCGACTCAAGCGCGAAATCAAACGGAGAGCGCACGTCGCCGGAGTTTTTCCAAACGAAGCATCCCTCCTTCGCCTTGTGATCGCCGTGGTCATCGAGATATCCGAAGAGCGGGGGACCGGACGCGTCAACATCAACATGAATCCCGAGTGGCAGGCCCTCCGCCTTGCAAGTAACGCAAGAGATGTTGCTCTGCCTTTGATCCCTTTCAATGGGCACCCAAAGAGCGGGCGTGCGATCGCAGCAGGGCCAACGCTTAGGCCAGCCGAACAGGGAGCGAGATGGACACCCAGGTGTGCCCAGGGGGGAGCGCAGTCTTGCGGAAGCGATGCGTCTCAGGCGCCCGTATTGCTCGGAGCTGTGCCTCTCAAAAGAGCCCGTGTGCGGGCGGCCACACGTGGGGCTTATCCCGCATAGGGCGTCGGTTCGTGCGGCTACGCGTTCAACAGCCCTTCGCGAATGGCCAAGCGGGCCAATTCAGCGGCGGAGTGGCAGTCTAGTTTGCGTTGCAGGTTTTCCCGGTGCTTCTTGGCCGTGCCCAAGCTCATCTCGAGTTCGCGCGCAACTTCCTTGTTGGCGCGTCCCAGGGCAAGCAGTTGGAACACTTGCCGCTCCCTCGGGGTCAGTCCGGCGATGCGACTGGGGGCGGAAGTTCCGTCAGCATTGGGGCGAACACCGCGCACAAGAGCTGAGGCGACTTTGGGTGAAACATAGAGATCACCACGGTGCACAGCTTGGATCGCCAGGGCCAATTCAACAGGTTCGGAATCCTTGGATAGGTAGCCCTCGGCTCCCGCATCCAACGCTTGTTGGACAAAGCTGTCACCCTCGTGATGCGTGAGCATCAGCACTTTGGCCCGGGGTACGGCCTTGCGAATCGGCCCGATCGCGTCCAAGCCCGACATCCCGGGCATCGTGATATCCAAGAGGATGACGTCGGGTCGAAGCTCGGCAATTTCCTCAATGGCCTTGCGCGCATCACCCTGGTCGCCGACAACTCGGAATGCCTCTTGCTTATTCAGAAGGCTCTTAAACGCTGCACGGATGATGGAGTGATCATCAACGAGGTATAAGTCAATCTTCGCTTGAGTCGGTTCCATAGCTTCAGTTTTCCGGTGCGCAAAGGTGCGAAAGGCTGCTCGATTCATGGGCCGCATTGTAATTGCGCCAAGGCCCGTCGGGTTGCTTGGGGGGGGAGCCTGCGCTCATGTTGCCACAGGACTACGCAATAGTCCGGTGAGCCCTCAGCTCCGGCCCGATCTCACGGACCTTCGGGATGTGCGCAGCATTCGGGGGTCAAGGGGGCTGAGCCGGGGAGGCCTCCACGAGCCAAGGTCAGAAACCCGAGCAAGACCAAGGCGGGGCCAATTAATTTTCGAGGCCAATTTCCAGCGCGCAGGCTTACGAATTTCCCGGCTCGGGCGGAAAGGATGAGGGTCGGTGCCGTACTGAATCCAAATGCCACGGGACCCAAGAACGCGAGCAGCGGATCGTTTGGTGCCCCCAGCAAAATGGCGCTCCACGAAAGTCCACAGGGCAACAAGCCGGTCATGACTCCAATGGCGAAGCTGCCGGTCATGCCGGGAAGTGAGCGAACAGCTTTCCAGGCTTCTCCAATGCTGCGTTGCCAAAGCGGTCGCAGGCGGTACGCACGGGTGAATTTGGGCAGCTGCAGGCCCAAGTGCTTCAGCCCGATCAAGATGAGGGTTCCGCCTGCAAGCCAAGCTGCAACCAGGCGCGCGCCGCTGGTGTGGATTGCAGGGCCGGCGTACGTGACGGCTTGATCATGGCCGCCAGTGAGCGCCGCGACGGAGAGATGACAAAGCAAGCCAAGAATGCCGTAGGTCAGGGCCTTGCCGCCGATGTATGCCAATTCGTAAGCCAGTGCGGGAAGTCGACTGTCTGGCTTGTGCAGGCTTCCGGCAATGATCGCGAAACCGCCGCACATCCCGGCGCAATGCAGTGATCCGAGCAGCCCCAGGGCCAAGAAGGGGATGAATGCGATCACGAATCGGAGTCTGCGCGACCGGCCTTCGTTAGCTCCGCAACTTTCTCCGCGTTGGCAGGTTCGCGGTGCAGCCATCCCATGTGCAGGGGCGTGGGGGTTTCATTCCTGCCTGTGGTGCCTTCGCAGGCGGCCACGCAATCCCCGCAACGAATGCAAAGCGCGTGATTCGACAGATCGTCGGGATAAAGCCCCATGCCTTGGCGAACGGGCTCGAGGTCGAGCTCGCGCGGCGACAGATCCATCGGGCACACGCTTTCGCAAGCTTTGCAATTGGTGCAAGCGTCCGGGTGCGGAAATGAAATGCCGTTGTTGGTTTCAGTCCCAAGCAGGGCGAAGTACACGCCCGAAGGACACAGGTCGCGGCAGAAGCGCAAGCCGAGGCCACTGACGATGCCGAAGAAAACCAGGGCCGTGCCCAGCAAGGCGCTTGCAGAAAGCGAGATCGCCAGTGTGGAACCCTCTACGAATACGTCCCAGGAAACCCAGAAAGTGAAGGTGATGGCCGACAACAAGAGCGAAATGACAAACAGGGAGCTCGCTTGCAGAAAGCGAACGTGACTCTTTTTTTCGCGCCAACGAAACCACTCGCCGAGTCGTGCCAAGGCGCCGACCGGACATACGAAGCCACACAAGTAGCGACCCAAGAAACGGCTAACGACGATAATGACGATGTTGATTGCCAGGAAGGGGAAGGCGAAAGCTTTTGCAGCTTCTACAAGCCCGACTTCCTGGCCGAGATAAAGGTGTCGTCCGCCCCACATGTCGAATCGCATCATGCCCGAAGTCGAAAGCAAGGCGATGGACAGCGTGAAGCTGATGCCGACAAGCCAGCGGTAGACCGTGTAGCGATGCATGCGCTTCGCTGCTGCAGTCAGGCCATAGGCGATGCTGTTGCGTTTATTCCCGAGCGGCATAGCGAGGCAATTCGAAACTCATCAAGAGAAGAGCCAATTTCTGTTGGGATGTCTAACTGCGAGAATCGGAACTTGTGAATTGCGCAGCACGCGATAGGCGACGCCGCCCAAGACAGACGAGGCCAACCCCGTCCGGCCGTGGGTACCCATGACCACAAGGTCGGTCGACTGGGCTTCGGACAGGATTTGGGTGGAGGGGTCGCCTTCCCAATAGGAAGTGCGGTGGGGAACGCCCTGCCAGTCGAACTCTTGCACCAACTCTTGCAGTTGACGCTTTTGAACGGAGCGCATTTCTCCGTAGATGTAAGTGAGCGGGGTGCAGCTGGCTTCGCTGCCCAGTGTCGAGCCCGTGAAGGCGGGAGGGGTGAGGCAGTGCATGACGCGCACCTCAGCAGCGAACTTTGATGCCAGTGTGCGCGCAGCTTGCAGTGTTTTGTGCGAATCCAAGGACAAGTCAACGGGCACGAGAATGTTTCGTATTGTGCGCGGCGATTCTTTTTGAATCCAAACGGGCGCACTCGCCTGGGCCAGGATAGAGCGAGCTGTGCTTCCGAAATCAAAGCTATCGCGTTCCCTGTGGGGGCCGAGCAGTATGAGATCGGCACCAAACAATTTGGAGCGTTCCAAGATCGCCCGTTGCGGAGAAAGCGAAGTAACGTGCAGCAATTCCTGCTCGGGTACGCGAGCTAGAACGGATCCTTCGAGCACACTTTTCAACCGCGCTAGTTGAGTCTTCCAGGCACCCATCAGCAATTGTGCATTGAGCGCAGCGAGATCCGTCTTCAGCGAGGAGGGCGAGTTCTGATCGTGCTCCACGTCCGGCAAGTCAACGGAGTGGATTAATTCCACTTGGGAGTGGAAGGCTTCTGCCAATGTTGCGCCGACCCAAACGGCAGCATCGGATCGACCTTCATCATCGACGCCGATTAGAATGCGCTGGAATGGGCTCGTTTGTTGGTCAGCCTTCATCTCTTGGACTTATCCGGAAACTGGAAGGCTACCGGACTCGGCAGCGGGCCGGGCCGGGCCGAAGTGCGTAGAATCGGCCGTCGTGGTGTGTATTTTTGGCGGCGCCCCACCGGCACTGCGCAGTCGGCCGGAACGAATTACGACGAGGGCGCTGGAGACCACCATGGCGCTGGCGGCGAAGATGGGCGTCAATCGACCGCTGGCAGCCAACCACAGGCCCAAGCCGTTGTACGCGAAGGCCCAAGCCAGGTTGGCGCGAGCCATCCGCTCAGCTCGCTGCGACAATTGAATGAGCCAAGGCAACGTGCTCAATTCGCCGCGCACGAGCGCAATGCCCGAGGCATGGATCGAAGGTTGCGCAGAACTTGGCATGCTGACCGCAACCTCCGCAGCGCCCATGGCAGCCGAGTCATTGAGCCCGTCGCCGACAAATAGCGTTCCCTGTTGCCGCATCTCAATAATCGCGGCGACTTTGTCCGCCGGCATGAGCTCCGCTCGGAAGTCGATCTCAAGCTCATTCGCGACTGCCTGGGCCGCGCCGCGGCCGTCACCGGTAAGCATGATCGGAGCCAATTTTTGTTGGCGCAATTCACGCTTGGCTTGGGCAGCGCCCTGGCGTATCTCGCCGATCAGGTCGAATTCAGCGATGAGTTTGGAGCCTGCGCGGAGCGCAACGACGCTGCAGTTGCGGGCGGTGTGGCTCGAACGACTGAGGGCGAGCTCATTGTCCCCAATCCTGCCGCGCACGCCGATGCCCGGCAGGGCTTCAAAATCCTCCACGTTGGGGAGCGCTTGACTCCACGCGGCGTGCAGGGCCCGCCCGATCGGGTGTTCGCTGCCGCGTTCCAGCGCTGCGGCGGCGCAG
>JAJDES010000214.1 GCA_029259675.1 Planctomycetota bacterium | reverse complement strand
GCGTCACCAGCAGCTTGCTCACTGGCCTTTTTCCGCTCGCGATACGCTTTCTGAATTTCCGCAGGCGTTTGTGCCATATCGATCTCCAAAGTCATAACGTCCAAAGTGCTTCTAACACTAACGTGTTATGTTTGTCGAGATGGTTTTTGCAACTCCGCGCAAAGTTTTTCCCCTGCCATCTTCACCAGACCAGTGGCACCGACGTGGACAATCATAAGATGAGCGCGCAAGGCTCCACCCAGGGCGAGAGGGTGGCACCAATGAGCACAGCGTAGCCGCCGCTCCAGGTCCATTCGACACGCAGCGCGCTGATGCCGACAAAAGAGCCGATCAGCAATGTGGTCGCGGTGAACGATGAACTGACCCGGCTCTTGCGCCTGCTGGGCGCCAAGGGCGCGCTATGATGATTACGTGGAGTGTGCATAGGCAGAGAAAGGGCTGCTGTCCAAAGTGCAAGAGCTTGTAGAATCAGCGCACCACCCGTCATCGTTTGTCTATGTGCGGACGTTTCATAGACCCCAACCTGCGCGGCACCGAGTTCGAGTTCAGCGAGCTCAAGATCACGCCCTTCCCGCGACGGTTCAACGTCAAACCGACGCAGGAGGTCTATGTGCTCGTGGGCCAGGAGCTGACCTGTGCGCGATGGGGCCTGATCCCGAGCTGGCACAAGGGCGATCTGAAGGACTGGCGGGCCAGCACGATCAACGCGCGAATCGAGGACGCGGCGACCAAGCCCAGTTTTCGGGGGGCGTGGCGCTATGGCCGCTGCCTGATCCCTGCTGGCGGCTATTACGAGTGGACCGGCACCAAGAGCCCCAAGCAACCGCATTTCTTCTCCAGCGCCGGCAACGAGGAGACACGGTGGTTCGCGGGCCTCCTGTCGGTCTGGAACGATCTGCGCACCAGCGCGATCCTGACGCGTGCGGCGCATGACACCGTCACGCCCATCCATGACCGCATGCCGGTGATTCTCGACAGCGCTGAGCGCGAAGACTGGCTGTCAGGGTCCGACCGGACCGACCTTGGTGAAGGCTACCGCGTCAAGCATCACGCGGTTGCGCGGTTCGGGATCAGGGATGAAGGAGAGGCGCTGATCGGGCCATCAAAACGGGTAAGCGGCTGATGATCAAACCATCAGGAATTGCAGCAATGATCCGCATCCGCTCCTCTTCCCACTCGCCGAAACAATCTTTCGTTTTATAAGCTATGCACAAAACACCTCATGGGTTGAAATGTCTGAAAAGTCATGTAGCGTCTCTAGTGGCATGACCTTACTTATCAACTTAGGGACCTTAATTTGTTTGCGCACTCGCTTCAGGGTCAACCAGACAAAAATTGGGAGCTTCTTTCCCAGCACCTTTTAAATGTTGCAGCATCGACAAGGCAAAATGCCGAGAACTTTGGAGCCGAAGAAGTTGGAGAGATTACTGGTTGGCTACATGATATCGGGAAAGCCAAACCTGCCTTTCAAGCGCGGCTAAAAGGATCGCTACAAAAAGTTTCTCACAGCGGTGAAGGTGCTCTTTACGCGAATGATCATTACCCCTTTTTGGGCAAGCTGATGGCGTTCTGCATCGCCGGGCATCACTCCGGCCTGCCGAATGGCGCGAACGAGGCAAAGGGGCGTCCTATCACGCCGCTGCTCAAGCGCCTTGTCCAGAGCGAGACCATCCCATTACCGGCAGGGGTCGAGATTCCGGCGTCTAATAAGGCGCCGACTCCACTCGTCGGTCTCAAGTTCGACCAGAGCTCGGCTTACAACGCCTTCGAGGTCCAGTTTTTTACTAGGATGCTCTTCTCGGCGTTGGTCGATGCCGATTTTCTCGAGACTGAGAAATTCTATTCGCCCAGCCTGCGGCAAAGGTCCGATCCCGACCTGAACCAGTTGCGCGCGTCACTCGATCGCCGCCTGATAGAATTCGGCACCGCGCAGACGCCTGTCAATCGTCTTCGTGCCGAGGTTTTGACTGCCGCTACGAACGCCGCGGAAAAGGAGCCTGGTCTGTTCACGCTGACTGTCCCCACGGGAGGCGGTAAGACCTTGAGTTCGCTGAAATTCGCTCTCAGTCACGCCCTTCGTCATGATCTGCGCCGGGTGATTTACATTGCACCCTTTACAGCGATAATCGAGCAGACGGCTGATGAGTTCCGCGGCTGTCTCGAAGACAAGGACGCGGTGCTTGAGCATCATTCCAGCTTCGACGCTGATAGCAAGTTGAGCGATGAAACCCAAGCCGAACAAATGAAGCTCGCCGCTCAGAACTGGGATCGACCCGTGGTCGTCTCGACGGCCGTGCAGTTCTTCGAGAGCCTGTTCTCCAACCGCACGCAGAAATGCCGCAAGCTGCACAATATCGTCCGCTCGGTCATCGTGCTGGATGAGGCGCAGACGCTGCCGGTGAATTATCTGCGCCCCTGTCTCGCCGCGCTCAAGGAACTGGTGCGCGGGTATGGCTGTTCGGTGGTGCTGTGCACGGCCACGCAACCGGCGGTGCGCGATGCAGACGGGCTCGACAGGTATGACGAGGCCATTCCCGCAGACGCCACCCGGGAAATCGCGCCGGACCCTGCTGAGCTCTATCGGCGTCTGAAGCGCGTGGAGGCGCGTTTCGTCGGCTCGCTGGGCAATGCCGATCTGGCGGCGCAGGTGG
>JAJDES010000213.1 GCA_029259675.1 Planctomycetota bacterium | reverse complement strand
TTACGCGATTGGCTGTCCGCTGGGCAACGACCCCATTCCGACCCTAGGGCAGGTATCGGCCAAGAGCCACCACGTCGATGGCGAAACCTACATGATGATTAACGCC
Source organism: Planctomycetota bacterium (assembly GCA_029259675.1). Classification (GTDB taxonomy): domain Bacteria; phylum Planctomycetota; class UBA1135; order UBA1135; genus JAJDES01. Next base: position 16,253 of record JAJDES010000213.1, on the reverse strand, counting down.
CCGACATACGTCGGCAACTCCGGCGGCGGCATCTTCGACGCCGAAACGCATGAGCTGCTGGGCATCTTCTCAAAGGTCTACACGCACGGATCATTGCGCCCGACCATCGTCACCCACATGGGCCTCGTCACGCCCATGGAAGTCATCTATGAATGGATGAGCAATGTGGGTTTTGAGCAACTCATCCCACGATCCCAGCAAGAACTCCATGCAGCCGCACCGGCCGTGTGCACATCGAAATAGGCACGCAGACAGGCACGGCAAACAAGCACAGCTAGCAACATCTGATTGCATTGAAAAGGGCGACCCATACGGGCCGCCCTTTTTTCGTGCCATCCCAAAGCCCGCGACCATCGCTTTAGCTTGAACCGTCGGCCCCAGGCGCATATCAGTCGCTTACGTGTTCGATACCGTGTAGCCACGGCCGAGAATTGAGCCGAAGCAGCCGCAAGCGACTGATTAGTGATAGGTTCCAAGCAATGCGCGCGCGCACGCTTGACCACCAATGAACCCATCCGATCGTCTCCAGGTTGACAGTGCCGCGCGACATTGGGACTCAAGCTTCCAAGAGAGGGCGAGCGCCGAGCAACGCGACTCGACCTATGCGATGGCGTCGCGGCTGTTCCAAAAGCACTACTTGAACTCACACTTCGCGGCGAGCGAACCCAATCCGGTGGAGGGTGCTGATTGGGTCGGTTGGGTGAAGCGCACGCTGTGCCCCACACGCCCATTTGATCATGCCCTAGTCCTAGGCTGTGGGCTGGGAGACGGCCTAGTGGATTTCCATCGACGCGGCATAGCCAGCAAGCTGCACGGGATCGATATCTCGGCAACAGCGATCGAACATGGCCGCAAATCGTCAGTCGGCGCCGGACTCAAGGAATCCATCCGTCTTGAGGTTGGAGACTTTCACGATCACGCACTTCCCGAATGCGAATATGACGCCGTGTTCATGATCATGTCACTGCATCACGCCCTAGACCTCGAAAAAGTATTGAGCAACGTACGTTCAGCCATGAAAACCGGGGCGCTCTTTGTTGCCAACGAGTACGTTGGACCTGATCGCTGGCAATACACATGGCCTCAGCTTCTGCTATTGAAGTTACTTCTCACCGCAATGCCCGCAGCGCTGCGCAGACGAGCTGACGGTTCAATCAAAGGTCGCCTCGGCCGACCGACATTGGAGTTCATGATGGCCATGGACCCATCGGAAGCCGCACATTCAGCCGCAATCCCCAAGCAAATCGAGAAGCACTTCGAATTGCTGCATCGCATCGATTACGGCTGTGGGGTTGCGGTTCCGGTGCTCGACGAAATCATCGGCAACTTCAGCGAAGAAAACGCGCAAAGCATGAAATGGCTCAAGAGAATCGTCGCTATCGACAGTCTTGCATGGCGCTCCGGCTCCCTTGTGTCATCCAACGCCATTCTGGTTGGCCGCAGGAACTAAGTGCGGCGAGCGATGGCGACAAAGCCGCCGATTGCCCCACGCAGTTGAACGGAGTTTGCAAGCCACGAAGCGATTCCGCGGCGGATGACTCTCGCGATGAAGCAACTCCTTGGGCACTCGAGAGTTCGACTACCCGCCCATTCGCCGCCTAGCACAATTCGGGTACACCTGCGCCAAATCCACCTGACTAGTGATTTGGGCCCAGATTGCCGTCAAGTCCATGGCTAACCGTCGGCGGTGCGCGGGCGAATTGTCCTAGTGGCGGAAGTGGCGCATGCCGGTGAAGACGACCGGGACACTGCGCTGATCGCATGCGGCAATAATCTGCTCATCGCGCATGGAGCCGCCCGGCTGAAGGATTGCTTTCACGCCGGCTTCCATGGCCGTCTCTACCCCGTCCGGGAAGGGGAAGAAGGCATCGGACGCGAGTACGGATCCCTCGACTTCGTCGCCGGACTTTTCGATGGCCAAGCGCACCGAATCAACGCGACTCATTTGGCCTGCACCGACGCCAAGCACTCGCCCTTGTTTGGCGAGAACAATCGCATTCGATTTGACGTGCTTGCAAACCTTGTCGGCAAAGAGCAGGTCGTCAAGTTGCTGTTTGCTGGCGGACGCTTTGGAGACTTGCTTGCAATCACTTTGCTCGACAGCTTGCAAATCACGGCCTTGGATGAGAAATCCCCCAACCAATTGCTTCAGTTCAACTCCAACTTCCGGGCGTGTACCCGGTCCTATTTCGCCAAGCTCCAAAAGCCTCACGTTCTTGCCCCACTTGGGCACCGTCGTCAGGTGCTTGAGCGCATCGGCGTCAAAGCTAGGCGCGCAGATGGCTTCGACGAAACGACCACCCGAAGTCAGAAACTCCGCACAGGCCAAGTCCACCGGTCGCGTGAAGCCCAATACGGATCCAAAAGCCGAAACTGGATCACCGGACCAAGCCCACTCAAGGGCTTGAACCAATGAAGATGAAGTGGCGGCGCCGCACGGGTTGTTGTGCTTGAGAACGCAAACGAACGGCGCTTCGAACTCCTTGCAAAGTGCCAAAGCCGCGTCCAAATCAACCAAATTGTTGTAGGAGAGAGCTTTGCCGCCGAGCACCTTTGCGGCCGCCACGCTGGGCTCGTCGCTGCCTCCGGTTCGATACAAGGCCGCGCTTTGATGGGGGTTTTCGCCGTAGCGCAGTGAAAGGGTTTTGACCCCCGCCAGCGAGGAACTTGCCGGGTGCGGATCGTCGCAAGCTCCGCTAGCGCGCTCTTGTTCGAACAGCCAAGCACTGATCGCCGCGTCGTAGCGGGCCGTAAGTTGGAAGGCCGCCAAGGCCAGCTCCCGGCGCATGCCTTCGCCGACAGCGCCGCCGTTTGTTTTCATTTCCTCCATCACGCGCGCATAGTCACTGGGATTGGTGACGATCGCCACGTGGCGGTGATTCTTGGCCGCGGAACGAACCATGGAAGGTCCGCCTATGTCGATTTGCTCCACAGCTTCGGCGCGCTTCACACCGGGCTTGGCAACGGTCTCTTCGAAGGGATAAAGGTTCACCACAACCATATCGATCGAAGTAATCCCGTGCTCTTCCATCGCCGAGGTATGACTCGCGTCGTCGCGCAGCGCCAAAATTCCACCGTGGATCTTGGGGTGCAGCGTTTTCACGCGACCATCCATCATTTCGGGAAAGTCTGTGTAGTCCGAAACTTCGCGCACGGGCACACCGGCCTTCTGCAGGGCCTTGAAGGTTCCCCCGGTAGAAAGCAGCTCAACGCCCTGACTCGCCAAATAAGTGGCGAATTCGCCCAATCCCGCCTTGTCGGAAACGCTTAAAAGGGCCCTTTGAATCTTCTGCTGCTTGCTCATGTTGCCGTCGGATGGAGTTCTGTACTGCGGATTGAGCCCGGCAGTTTAGCGGCCGGGCGCGTACCACTACAGGAAGGACCGCCGTCCCTCTCCCGCAACCGGGTTCCTTGGGAAGCCCGACTCCCAATTCCTCCCAGCGGGAAGCCGCAAGATCCACCCGCCAAACGGCTCGGCGCAGGATTCTGGTCAAACGCGACCCCCGGACAGCGACCCCGAAGAGACCGAGGCTGCCCTCGCCTACAGATTGCGGGCCTACGTTGCGGGCCTGCGTTGCGGGCCTGCGTTGCGGGCCTACGTTGCGGGCCTACGTTGCGGGTCTGTACAGGTCGAGGGCCGTCACACGCTTTGCTTGCGCAGGTAGGCGGCAATGAATTCATCGATGTCGCCATCCAAGACGCCCATCACATTGCCGGCTTCGACGTTGGTGCGATGGTCCTTGACCATTTGATAGGGCTGCATGACGTAGGAGCGAATTTGGCTGCCCCAGGCGATTTCGCCCTTTTCACCGTAGAGCGTAGCCATCTCTTTGTTGCGCTCAGCCTCGCGCAAGCTGATCAATTTCGCTTTGAGCAGCTTTAGTGCAGTTGCCCGGTTCTTGTGCTGGGAACGCTCATTCTGACAACGAACCACAACACCGGTCGGGATATGAGTCATGCGCACGGCCGACTCCGTCTTGTTGACGTGCTGGCCGCCCGCGCCTCCCGCGCGCATGGTGTCGATTTTGAGATCCGATTCGTTGACCTCAACATCCACGTCATCATCCAATTCGGGGTTGATGTCGACCGATGCAAAGGCCGTGTGGCGCCGCGATTGGCTGTCAAACGGGCTGATGCGAACCAAGCGATGGACGCCCGCTTCCGCCTTGAGATATCCGTAAGCATAGGGCCCGCGAACACACAACGTCGCCGTGCGCACGCCGGCCTCGGGTTCGGCCAAGATCTCAATTTCTTCGAGCTTGAAGCCGCGAGCCTCGGCCCAGCGCGAATACATGCGCACCAGAATTCCGGCCCAGTCGCAGGCGTCGACACCGCCCGCGCCGGCGTTGATCTGCACAAAGGCATTGGCTTTGTCATGCTCACCGCCGAGCATGACGCGAAACTCGAGATCGTTCACAAGCCTCTCGAGCTTGGTGCTCAAAGCCTCCATCTCGCCCAGAACTTCCTCTTCGCCAAGTTCCTCGGCCATCTCCGCGTACTGATCGATTTCCTCGATCGCATCCAGGGCCGACTTCATGGGCTCCACGACGCCGCGACAGAATTTGAGCTCCGCCACTAGTTTTTGCGCGAGCTCTTGGTCGTTCCAAAATTCTGCGGAGTTTTGAAGCTCCTCGATTTCCGTTAATCGTTGTGAACGGTTGGAGTAGTCAAAGACCCTCCTTCAGCTCGTCGAGCCGGCGCAGCGCCATTTTGGCGCGGTCTTGGAAGTCACTGGGTGAAGACATGGGGCGGGGATTCTAGCTCCCAAGCTCCAGTCGTCCACGCCCGTCTCGCGACTCCCGCCAGAGTTCTCGGCATTCATTGGGCCGGCCGGACCGGACCCACGAAAAAGGGAACCACGCATGCGCGCATGCGAGGCTCCCTGGGCAGGATTCGTAGGCAGCTGAACCTGCGTGAATCCCATCGGCCAAAAACGGGCTATCACTCCAATACTTCCACTTTGGGATTCGAGCGGCAGCGACGGACCGGGCCAGCTCAAAGGCTCCGTGCCGGCTGACGACCTTACGTTTGCTTTCGAGCCCGACTCGAATGAGGTGCCCGCGAACCGGTTTAGGCTTGAATCGGTCCTGCATCCGGTTGCCCGACAGGCGTCGACACCGGGGGTCAATCCCAGCGTCCGAGGTTGATGGACAACAAGGATTGGCTGTTCCAACTGATCGGATGTTCTCTACTGGCCCTCTCTGGCCGCAAGCCGATCCAGAATTCCCTCCTCGCCGACCAAGCGTTCCATGTCTGCGCGGCTTTTGGGAACACCTGCGGTCAGAACCTCGCAACCGCCTTCCGTAACGACGACCACATCTTCAATGCGAACGCCGATGTTTCGCTCGGGGTCATACAACCCCGGCTCGATTGTGAAGACGGCCCCCACTTCCAGCGCAAGGTCCGGGCTTGGGTCATGGACTTCCAGGCCGATGTAGTGGCTGACGCCGTGCCGAATAAATTCTCCATACCCACTCGCGATCAGCACTTTGTTTGCCGCATTGGCCACCGTCGACAATCTCAAGCCCGGCTTTACTGCCGCAATTGCCGCCAGTTGAGCGGCTAACACCGCGTCGTAGAATTCAGCTTGCTCATCGCTGAACTTCCCGTTCACCGGCCAGGTGCGCGTGATATCGGTGGTGTACTGGTCCACTTCGCCACCGAAGTCGACCAACAACAGCTCACCATTGCGCATGGACCTCGAAACCGCGCTGTAGTGCAAAACACATGAGTTGGGCCCCGACCCGACAATCGGGTAGTAAGCCGGTCCGCGCGCGCCCTCGCGCACTTGTACAAAGCTCATAAGCGAGGCAATTTCCCATTCACCCAAGCCGGCGCGCGTGGAGCGGATGCCTTCGAGCATGGCCAATGCTCCCGATAAACCTGCGCGTCGCAGCGCTTCGATTTCCTCTGTAGTTTTTACAAAGCGCATGGCTGTCAGCTCTTTAGAGCAATCTTGAACGGTGCGCTCAAAGCGTTGCTCCAGGTGCTGCGCCAGCGCTCGTTCGCGCGACACGCGACCGTCCAATTCATCGCGCTCTTGCCTTCGATCAAAGGCCCTAACGCGATCGGACGCATCCATTCCGGTCACATTCGGATAAAGCGAAGTCCAAAGGCTGCGCCCCTCATCCTCGCCCAGCAGCTCCTCAATGACCGCTTCCAATTCCGTTGACGGACGCACCTCTAAAAAGCCCGTGAGGGGCCCCACCCATTCATCGGCACTATCCCAAAGCTCACCGTCCCAAGCTTCAAAACGCGCATTGGGCTTGGGAAGCAGCAGCACTTCACGTCCGCTTTCGGCGTCCATGACCAGGGCCGCGTCGGGACCTTCGACTCCGGTCAAATACCAAAAGCTCTTATCTTGTTCGAACGGCTGATAACCGCGCGGCTCGGGGAGGCCGCGAAAAACGAGCACCCCCTGGCCGATGCGCTCACGCAACAGGGCCCGGCGCCCGGCGTGGAAGCTCGCACCCAAACCGCAGACCGGCTCTCCGTTGCCGGGACGGGATAGAGTGTTGCGCCCGGCAACTACCTGGGATTCGCCTGCGACAACTTGCTCCATAGCCGCCTCATCGGCAGCGCCCAGGGCTGGGCCCGCCGGCACTTCAAACCGGGCAAAGGCAGCAACGGATAAGCTGATTACACAGCATCCGGACAGCAGATATTGCACGTGAATCTTCATACCCTCAGGATAGCGCACAAGGATTCCTTTCGCCCCGCCCGAAACTGCGCCCAACGCACCCCCCACGCCGATTCACAAAGATTATGCATATTGACGCTCCGCTCCTGAACGCTCGCTTTATCAAGCGTTACAAGCGCTTCTTCGCAGATGTCGAGCTGGAAGACGGCAGCACCCTTACGGCCCATTGTCCGAACACAGGCAGCCTCAAGGGCTGCTTGGAGGAGGGTGCACCGGTCTGGTTGCGCGATTCGCAAAATCCCAAACGCAAACTGCGCTATACCTGGCAAGCCATCTGCTTGGACGGCCAGTGGGTCAATGTGGATACGGGCATGCCCAACCAAACCGTGTTCGAGGCTGCCCAGGCGGGCGAGATTCCGAGCTTGCGAAATTTCGACAGCTACAAGCGCGAAGTCAAATACGGCACCAATAGCCGTATTGATGTTCTGTGCGAAAAAGAGGGCGAGCTGTGCTATGTCGAGGTGAAGAACACGACACTCGCCCGCGGCAAGACCGCACTCTTTCCCGATGCAGTGACCGAGCGCGGCCGCAAACATTTGGGCGAACTGAGCAAAATGGTGGCCGAAGGCCATCGCGCCGTTCAATTTTTCTTTGTCAGTCGCGACGACGTGACCAGTTTCCGGCCTGCCGAAGACATCGACCCGGCCTATGCGGCCGCCTTGCGCGAAGCTGCTGCAGCGGGTGTGGAAATCGTCGCCTACTCCTCGATAGCCAAGACCGACTCCCTGGAGCTAAACCGCAAGCTGCGCGTCGAACTCGGCAGCGATGCAACGGTTTCCTAGGCCGCAATCCCAAGCCAATCGGGCAAAGCATCGCGCGCGATCGCCCGACCGAACGTTGCCGCAAGGAGTTCGTCCATTCATTCGGCCCGTAAAGCAAGGACAGAGCCTTCTCTCGAAGAATGGCGGACACTCACCCAAATTTGAATCGGCAGATTTGGCATGCTTTCCGGATCGCAATCGCTGCGCAGCAACTTCGCAGCCGTGATCCACCGTCAAGAAACATTCCATTCCCACAAGAGCTTTACAGCGAACCTGAGCCCATGAAGAACCGACTCGCACTCTTCATCGTCATTGCAGCCTTGGCCGCCGGCTGCAGCTCTCACGATCTAGTGATCTCACTCGACAATCAAACGGCAGTCGACCTCGTTCCTTACCCGGTCGTCACTTCTCCACCACCACCGCATCGAGAATCCGATCCGGCCAACACCCTACCGGCGGGAAGCCAAGCGAATCTTGATCCCAATGGCTTCAATCCCCTGTACTACCACGCGGACTCCAAGCGTGGAGTTCTGATTCAATTCGATGTTACGAGTACGCCGGCGATAATTTTCGTGCGGGGGTTCCACTACCAAGTCGAGCCGGGCAAAGAAGGCACCAACCCAGCACTGCAGCCAACTTCATTCATGGATTGGCTATTTGAGATAAGCAAGAACGATGTGACGCTTACGCTCAAACCCGACGGATCCAGGTTCCTAGTGGAATTCAGCGAAGAATGAGCTTCATTGAGCGAGGGGATTGCGACTGGAAACCGCCGTTTGGCCCGGCGTGCCAGGGCAATTCACTGCTGGGTTTAGTCACTGCTGGGTTTATTCACTGCTGAGCTTATTCACTGCTGGGGCAATTTAATTTGCGCGGTCGCATTTGGAGCGAGCACACCGCGTCGGCGAATGGATTCCGTCATTCGCTGGACAAGTTCTTCTGTGGCTACTTCCTGTAGCGCCGAATATGCATTCGGGCTATCCAGGGATAGAAAGCTGGCTGGGATGATCAGCGAAGTCCAATAGGCGCCGGCATCCCCGGATGCCCGCTGCGCAAAATCTAAATCGGCGCCGGCAAACCGCGATTGAAAAGTGGCCAGCTTGGTGCGCTGCGTTTTCAACTCGCCCCCCGTGGAAACCAATGTCGTCAAGTCATAAACCTGCGCCGTAAGTTCCACGCGCACGTCGTAACTTTGATCACCGACGAAATAGCACATGGGCCCGCCCAAGAAGAACAGCGGCAGGTTGAGCCAAAAGCTGCCGTTCCGTTCGCGCTTGACCGAAGCGTCACGCTTCAGAGCACACTCGAGCAACAGGTCGGCGCCGGCATCCTGAGCATGTTGGATCCACCAAGCATCGCGTTGTTCACGACTCCAGGACTGCGCGCGCGCTGAGGTTGGCGGCAACGGCAACAAGGTCACTTTTTGGTAGCAGTTTTGCGCCAACTTGCGACCCAGAATGCGCATCATCCGCAACCCGTCGATTTCCAACTGATTCGAAGATTCTTCGAGGGGGCCCGCTCTACGGTGAATGGCTGTCGGCACTTCGGGCACGAGCACAACATGCAAGGGCTGCAGGGAGGTCGGCTCTTCCCTGCGCGCCTGCGCAGATTTGCACGCACCACCCAACACGCAAAACGTAAGCAACAAGATCACCCGGGCAATCGCTCCGCAGCTTTGCGTTACCGCCGTGGCGCCCGCCGCCTGATGGGTCTGTCGTCTTTCTTCCATTGCTATGTCCATGCCTGCCTATGCTCCCGAAGGCCTCCGGCCGACTGGGTCCCGCCGCCGATGGTTGTGAACGGCGACGAAGCCGCACCTTGCGCAAAGAACACCCGCAAGACAAGCAGCACCCGCGAGCCCCGCTGCAAACTGGCCCAAAGTAAGCGCGTAGCGCGCCGCAATCGACTCGATTGGTGAATCCGGCTTCCGCCTTGCAGCCGAGCGGCGGATCGCCCTGGGCCAGTTCCGGTTCCCAATCAGAACTTCACAGCCAGCGACCTTTCCATCGAGGAGTGCCGCACGAATTCACTGGCTTTGTCCGGCTTCCAAGGCCTCCTTCTTCAGGCCTCCATTGCTGTCGAAGGACAAAACATCCATTGGGCAGACATCGATACAGATTCCACAGTGGATGCAATTGGAGTTGCGATTGTCAAAGCTGACCTGATTCTTTGCAAAGGCCATGACGTCAACCCCGACTTGGCAATACTTGCTGCACTGAGTGCAAGAAATGCAGTGCGAATTCGAGCTGATCTGCAATTTTCCAAACCAACGCGCCAAGACCTCATTCCAGGCTGCCAACGGGCACCAGTAGCGACACCAAACCTTGCCGCCGAAGAACGGATACAGCGTGATGGGAATGATAGCCACAAGCCAGAAGTCAACCAGGTAGTTGTAGCTGCTCCACCAGATGTTGCTGCCGCTCGTTTGATACATGCCGACGATGATGATGCCCACCATGACACTGGCCACCAAGATCACCGCACCTTGAAAATTCCAATTGCGCGAACGCTCCCCCTTGGGAGCGAGATGGCGCCAACGATCGCCAAGAGTTTCCGCAAGTCCTCCGCAACCGCATATCCAAGTACAAAAGCGTTTGCCGTGATAGCGCGCGAGGAGCGGCATCATCACGAATGTTCCCAGCAGACCTGCGATGACAAAGAACCACATCACCGAGACATGTGATTCGCCGCCCCACCAAAAGAAAGTATTAAAGAAGAGCGGGAAGGGCTGATACAGGCCCCATGCGCGCCAGGCATGCTCAACGGAAATCGCCTTCACCGCGAACACATTGGCGATCAGGAAGAACACCAGTTGAAAACTGATAAGGGAAACATAGCGCCAAGTCTGATAACTCTTTCGGCGAGCAATCGACCGCCACCGAACCAGCGCCTGCCACCCGAAGACAAGCATGATGATTGAATAGAGCCCGCTATACAGATAGCCCTGCTGAAAGCCTCGATTGCCCAAAATGTCCCGATAGGCCTCCTGCGTGAAGATCCAAGCAAACGGCTTGAAGGCCAATGCAAAAACACCGTTCAGAATCGCGTCGTACCTTGAGGGTGAGACCAGGTCTTCAAACGGCCAAGCCGTGGGGCTGTTCTTGCCGTAGGACTTGAGGGCATACAGCGTGTACACAAATAGGAAACAAGCCGCCAAATAAGCCCAACGCCGCCGGGTCCAGGTGTTCTCCAAACGAATGCCGATTTTGTCAAAGAACTTGAGCGGTAATTCTGCGCCAATCATTTCGAAGACATGATCATTGGCCACCGTCTTTTCGGAGCCACTGGACCCCCCATCATCGAAAACGACTTGATCGGCTTTGATTTCTTTCAAATGCGATCCAAAGTGCAAGTCCACCTTGCCCGCATCCACTTTTTCCATGAGCGCGTCAATGTTGCGCTTCTTTGGATAAGTGAACTCATCATCGATGGTCACCATCGTCACCCGATTGTTATCCGCCAACAAGATGGCGGCTTCCAAGGCAACGTCACCTCCGCCGTAAATGAAGATGTCTTGATCGTTGTACAGATCGGGATCGATTAGACGGTGGTCAATCTTTTCTGCGAACTCCACTTCGCCCGGCACGTCCGCCTTGCGCGGATTGCCCGCCTTGCCCGCTGCCAAGATCACTCGTTTGGCTCGATACTCACCCTTATTGGAACTGACCACCAGCTCATCGCTTTTGCGCTCCACGTTTTCGACTTTCTCGAACGTACGCACATCCAAGCCCAACTCTTCGACTTGGGCCTCCCAGCGCTCAAGCAACTCTTCCTTCGTGCACTCCTCAAACCACATCTCGCTTTCGTTGGCCACGTCCTCGGGTTCGGCAAAGATCAACTTGCCCTTGGTCATCGTGTAAACCGTTTCGGCCAAGTGGTTGGCTTCCAAGACCGTGCAGCTAAGGCCCAACTTCTCCGCAGCCGCAGCCGCTCCCAACCCCGCGGCCCCGGCACCGATAACCAGGAGGTCAAGAACTCCCTCCTGCGCAGCTTCATCCTTCAAGTCCGGAGCCAAGCGCTGCACCAATGCGTGACCCTCGTTCAGCCCGTATTTCACAAGCGGCGTGCCGGCGATCTCTCCCACCGCAAACAAGCCTGCAACGGTGGTCTCGCCTGTATCCGTGACAGCAGGCAAGCGGGGATAAGAGGGCTCAGGGCGCTTGGGCCCGAAGAATTTTTTCAGCGTCGCGTTCATGACCATCCCCAAGGTTGAAGAGTTACATCTTGCGAGAGCAATTCCATTTCAATCCCGGTACGCAAGACAACCGCAAGCCCTAAAGCAACGAGGTGAGGCCGATTCAGACTTGGCCGCGAATCGAATAGCCTCGGCTACGGAGTGGTTAGGAGAGAGTGACGGCAACAGATGAATTGCAAGCCAGGCAATGGGCCATGGAGCGCGCGCCCAAACGCCTACAGGAGTCCGGGCCCGCGCTGAGTTCTCGCGCATTAGTGTGCGCCGAAGAACAGTGACAGCGTGTCACCGGAATTCTCAGCGGTCACCAAGTCCAAATCGCCGTCTCGATCGAAATCAAAGACCAAGACAGCTGCGGGCATCGGACTTGCCCCCGGCCCCCCCACTCGAAGCGTAGGGACGGAGGGAAAGCCTCCCGCAATCGCCTGTGAAAAGATCGCAACTCGTTGCGTGATCGACTCGGACACGACCAAGTCCAAGCGTTGGTCACCGTCCATGTCGCCCAAACACAAGCCGGCCAAACCCGACGTTGCATCCGAAAGTGTGAATTCCACTGCAGCGGCACCTGCTCCACCCGGAATCCAAGCGATCTCGGCATTTGCTGAGCTGCCTGCAATGAGATCTCCATCGCCGTCGCCATCGAGGTCACCGAGTACCAAGTGGTCCGTAAAAATAGCGAGAGCCAATTCCGCATCGGGCATTTCACTCAAGCTCCCCATCGCATCAGGCGCACTGAACGATTGATGAAAGAAGTAGGCAGCGCCTGACAACGATGCTGCGATCAAATCATCGCGGCCGTCGCCATTGCGATCCCCGATCACCAATTGCGAAAGCGAATCGGTGGCTCCGCTGCCGCCCAACGCCTGAGTGGGGACTGCCGGAAAGCCCGTGCGTGCATCGCGAACGAAAATCGTCAGGTCGTTGGCATTGGCACTGACCAGCTCCAAGTCGCCATCACCGTCCAAATCTCCAGCCGCCACAGCTACGGGCAACGACGTGCTTGCTCCAGACCCCAGCAATTGCGTGGGGACAGCGTCGAAACCGACTTCGGTACCTACAAAGTGCGCAAGGTTGCCGCCCAGGCGATTGGCACTAACCAAGTCCACTCGCCCATCACCATTGAAGTCGGCTGCGACCAAGTCAATCGCCCCGGCCGTGTCTTGGTCATTGCCCAGCAAGGTCGGCAACTCGTCAAAGACTCCACTCGAGGCCTGCTCGTACAGCGCAATTCTCTGCCCCACTTCGCAGGCAGCCGCCAAGTCAAAGTCTCCGTCGCCGTCTAAGTCGGCAGGCACCAAGCCTGTCATTCCGCGCGTTTCCGTCAGTCCACCCAAAGTGTGAGATGGCTGCTGGGGCAATGAACTGCGCTGGGATTGGCGGGAAACGGCGTAGCCGTCGGCAAAGGCGCTGCCGGCGGCGAAGGGCAAGACCAAATCGCGCCTGCCGTCACCATTCACATCACCGCTCGCCGCGCAACCGGGCACTCCTCCGCCCAAGACCATCGGGCTTGATTGAAATTGACCATTGCCGCGCCCGAACCAAACCAAGGCGCGCTCACTACTTGCGTGGGTAACGATCAGATCGACTCCAGGCCCATCGCCAAGCTCGGTTGCCACAAGCGAACAATTGGATTGCGGAGCAGACAGGCTCGGTGCTGTCAGGATCTGAACTTGGCCGAGATCGAATTGCGCCGGAGCCGTTGCCGCAATCAAACGAACGCTGCCGTCAGTGCTGGAAGCACAACCCAAATCGGGCAATCCGTCCGCGTTCCAATCGCCCACCACAACCGCAGTCGGCGCGTCCGTCACGCCGCTCGCCCCAATGGATACACCGTCACCACGCGCGCCCGAGAAAAACGAAAGGTCATTACCGGCCCGGTTGGCCGTGATCGCATCGAGCTGGCCGTCGAGGTCCAGATCGGCCAAGGCCAGGTCAACCGGCTCAAGCGTGCCGCCGCCGCCGCCGAACACCGAGCTTGCCTGGCTGGGCAGCACGTTTCCAACTTGCAAGAAACTCGCTAGGTCCCCACTCGCAACGTTCGCACAGATCAAATCCGCACTTCCGTCGCCGTTCAAATCGCCCGTGGCCAAGGAACGCGGCTCGTCGTCACCAACCATCGGTCCGACGGGCTCAAGAATCGTGGGCGCTTGGGCAAAATTGCCGCTTCCCGTTTGCGTGAAGACGCGCAAGTCCTCACTCCCGGCGGCCGCAGCTGCCAAATCCCGCTTGCCGTCTCCATTGAAATCATTGGCAACCAAATCGATCGGTGCACTATCGGGTGCACTTGTATTCAAGAGTTGGTCCGGCGCAGACCCGAGCACTCCACCATCGATCAAGTAAACGGCTATGGCACCCGAACCGGATTCCGTGCCCGCCAAATCGTCATCACCGTCTCCGTCCAAATCGGTCAACAAGGCACAACTGGGAGCGCTCATGGCCGCCCGCGGCAACAGCTCTAGGCCCTGGTCAAACTCGCTGCCGATCGCACGCGGATTGCCCGTATCAACGGGTGCTCCCAGCACGTTGTCGAAGGGCGAAGCACGCAAGACAACGGAGCCGCCCTGGGGCAGATCCCCGGAATCCCACACGAATCGAAATTCGCTGTCGGGCATTCCGTTCGAATCGAGAATGCGTGTAGCCCGATCCTTAATGCGCACCGCAACGGATCTGTTTGCGGATCGAAGCAGGGGCGCGGGCAAACCCGGATTCAATTCCACCGCTCCGGTCAACGGATCGTAGGCCACGATTCGACCGGCAGCCTCAACACCGCCCAGAAGCAAAAGATCCGCCGCGGCGGGTGCAGCCATCAAAGACGCGCCGCCATCAACCGTGTCCAAATCCACAACGCCGGCAGGAACTGTGGCTACCACGCGTGTGCGCATTTTTTCGCCGTCCAGTGAAAAGGCTCGCAGTTCGCGCAAGCCGTCCAGATCATCACTGTCACCGAGCGCGTAAAGCACTCCAAGCTCCGCGTCGATGCGCAGGCGCTCAGATCGCGGCAAGCCTCCTCCCGAGCTCAGCGCTCCCTCTGCATCGACTTCCAAAATCGTGCTGTTGCCGGTGCCCAGCTCCAAGTGAATCACACGACCGACGCCGGCATCCCCGGTGGGAGCCTCACGCTCTGCCAAATACAGCCAACCGGGATTGCGCGGGTCGAGCGCCATTCCCGTCGGCCCCGCCAAGCCAGACTTAATGATTTTTTGTTCGCCGCTGCCGTCGAGGGCGACCTGAATCAATGCATCCGCCACGGTTATCAGTGCCGAATGCTCCCCCAATAGGGCAAGCCCTTGGATATCGCCCGAAACCGACAAGCCGTTGTCAAAGGCCACCCGCTCACTGTTGCCGTCTTCAGTGACCAATTGGAGCTCCCATCCACTCGCCCCGGCCAGCGCCACAAGCCAACCATCGCCCAATCGGGCCAACGCTCGGGGCCTGCCCGCGCCGTCCAGAACCAAGGTCGCTTGGACTGCTCCACTAGCAAGCTCAATCTCCAGCAGACTCCAGGAATTGGCAGTGCTGGCGTCGAGCACGACAGCCTCAAGCCCACTTGGTGCAAAGCGCGCGGCGCGAGGCGAGCGCAGCTCATTTGTGATCCAGTCGCCGGAAGCCGAACGTGCCACAAGCCGCGGACGCAACACCTCCAACTCCAGTCCAAGGGGTGAAGCCGGGAAACGGCGCAGGTTTTGATCCAGCAGTAGATTTCCCGCGCCGGTAATGCGCGCCCCCCCTGACACGAAAACAACTCGTTCACTCGCGATATTCAATTCGCGTCGCCGTGCGGGATCCGCAAGTGCGGCTCGCAAGTCGGTTGAATTCGACGGCAAGGCGGGGAAGCTCTCGCCGTCCAAACGCCATTGGAATACAGCTTCGACGGGATCCCCCTCCGGATCGGACAAGCGAAAAGGCAACGCGATGCCCCGCCGGCTATCGGGATTGGCACTGAAGGCGCCGCTGTCCAAGCTCAGTAGCGGCAATTGATTGAGGATCCCACCGGAACCGCCACCACCGCCACCCGAGGCGAGAATGATGATGGTTCCGCTTCCACAGGCGGCCAACAAGCCGAAGCAAGCCGCCGCGATCCAATGCCGAGCTCCTGAACTCATGCGCTCATTCCTTTGGTCTGCCAGACGCCCCATAGCCCCATTGGCTTTGTTCGGTCACCGCGTCCCGGCCTCCCGCTCAACACATGAACGGAGACCCTTGGGCGCAGCCATTACCAAGCACGTCAGCCGGTTCGAAACCTGGATCGGCGCGCTTTCATCCGACCTGCATTGTGGTCTTTCGAGATTAGCCGACCAAGGATTCAGCCCGAGGAATGCACGCCCTTCGAAGGCAGCACCGGCCACGAGTCCGCTGCAGGAAGCAAAGTCCGGGCTTTGACTGTAGGGACTGCTCTATCTGCAGCAGCGCGCCGCACGGATCAGCGACTGCAGCCCATTCCCAATCAAGGGCGAGCAGCTCTGCTCAAAGCCCAGCACGAAGAAATCGGCGACGAACACTCAATCAAAACTTAGCACCGTTCCGATCGCGAGCGGAATCGGATTGGCTCCGCACTGTCCGCAGCGTTGCCTGCCAGCCCATTGGGTCGAGGGGTGCAGGG
>JAJDES010000212.1 GCA_029259675.1 Planctomycetota bacterium | reverse complement strand
CCAACCCTATTGCTGGCTTCGCCTATTGGCCCCGCGTCCGTGCCCCGCAGCGGTCCAACAACTCCGCATACCACGCCAGGGCCCCGGCCTGAATCTCCGGATCGGCTTGAGTCCCCCAGACGAGCGACAAGGTACGCCTGGTTTCGGCTCCGGTCTTTGTCCGCTGGGAATCCTTGACCCCATTGGCGCATGGACCCTCACCGTCAAAAAGGCACAGCAAGCCGCCTAAGTCGATCGTTTGGCCCGAGAGATTGAACACGTAGCTGGCGCCCTTTTCCGCTATTCCAACGCGCAGCGGCGCGCGAACGCGATCGAGATCGACCACGCTAATCGGCAACCCCGAGTGCAAAGAGACCGCATTGCACGCATCCACAGCGAGGTTGATCGAACCCAACTTGCCCTCCTCCGATGCGCGCACCAGGTATTCGGAAGCCGGTTTGCCGCGCCCGGTTGGCCGATAGCCCCCGTGCCGCAGAAGCTTGCGCACGCTGGCTCTGCGCTCTTCACTGCGCTCGATGGGTGCCTTGGCGCCGGGCACAAAAAGTTCCACCAACCAATCCGGCGAAGCCTGCTCGCCCAGGGGCCGATCAAACTCCGACTCCAAACAGCCCAAGAGCAAGAGTGGATGGTCGTCTTGGGTCAGCTCCATGCTCAACTTCGATGCTTCCATGTTCACCTCTCTCGTTCGCGCTCCATGGCGTGGATGATCCGGACTTGATTGAACAGGTTCAACGCGCGCCCGGAACGCGATCGGCCCAGGCCGCGAATCCGTAGCGTTCAAAGGCGGGGCGTACATCATCCGGTTTGGCCGCTTTCAACTTGAGTGGCCCCAAGTTGGCTTTGGCCGGAGCGTCGGTGGACAAAGTGGCCAATTCGCGCGAAAGGAAGGCGAGTTCTTTTTCGGCTTCCAAACGCTGCGCCAAGCCCTTGGCACCGCGCACCGGCAATTGCGTGACTGCTGTCAAGTCAGCGTAAATCGCTTCCAAGTTTTCGAAGGCTTGCAAGAGCGCAGCAGCAGCGACCGGGCCGACCCGCGTCACACCTGGAATGCCGTCGACTTGGTCGCCCGCGAGCCCCAGGAAATCGGGGATCTGATGCGGTTCGACACCGAACTTCTCCAAGACCTCGGAGCGACCCATCCAATTGTCCTTGGCGAAGTCGAAGAACTTCACGCGCGGGCCGACCAACTGGGTCAAGTCCTTGTCGATGCTGGTAATGACAACCGAATGACCGCGCTTGACCAGCGGCCCGGCCAGGGTCGCGATGAAGTCATCCGCTTCGAAGCGCTCGTCGGCGAAGCAAGCCAGGCCCAGCGCTTCGGCGACCTCGCGACAGCCGTCAAGTTGAGCGATCAGCTCGGCATCGGGCAATTCACGATGGGCCTTGTAGGCCGGGAAGAGGTCGTTGCGAAAGCAGGTCGTCAGGCTTTCGTCGAAGCAGAGGGCCAAATGCGTCGGTTCCTGCTCGCGCAGGTAGCGCAAAAGGAAACTGGCGAAGCCACGCACGGCCCCCACCTGCAAGCCCGCCGCGTTGACGAGCTTCGACGGCATGGAGAAATAGGCCCTAAAGATGTACGGGCTGGCATCAATCAGGTGGATGGTATGGGTCGCGGCCACGCCGGAATGTTACGTTTGCTGCCGATGCGTGCCCTCTACAAACCGCTGCTCTCCCTGATTTCCGTGGTTCTTGTGCTCGGACTGACCGAGGGAGGCCTGCGCCTGGCCGACTTTGAATACAGCCCGTTGGAGATTCAGGTCACCAAGCCGGGCGAGGAGGAAGCGACGACCGATTGGCGCGATCAGCACGCCTTCGAGGATTCGCATTTCCGCTTTCACCCCGAACTCTTGTGGGTTCCGCGCCCGGGGCGCTCCGTCTTCAACTCACAGGGCTTTCGCGGCAAGGAAATCCCGGACGAAAAGCCCGCAGACGCTTACTACGTATTCACCATCGGCGACTCAAACACCCTGTGCAATGCGGGCGGCTCCCATTGGCCGGGATACCTCGACCAGCGACTGCGCAAGCAGCATCCCAATCTGCGCGTTGTGAATGCGGGCGTTTGGGGCTACGGCGCGTACCAAGGTGTCGCTCGGCTCAAGCAGATCCTCAAGCGCAAGCCCGACTTGGTCACGATCAGCTTCGGAGCCAACGATGCCCATCGCGTTTTGATTCCCGACAAGGATTTTGCCGCGCGCAAAGAAAGCCTTGAGAGCCCGCTATTTGATTGGCGCCTGTACCAACTCCTGCTTTGGGCTCGCGATCGCTCCAACTCAGCCGATGATTCGGAAGTGGAATTGGAAGACACGCTCGCGCGTGTCAGCCTTGGGGACTACGAAGCGCATTTGAATGAAATCGTAGACATCTGCGAGCAACATGCGATTGAAGTCGCCTTCTTGACGCGCCCATTCAAAGGCAAGCCGCACAAGGAATCATCCTGGAAGAACTGGGGACCCGCCTACAACGATCTGACTCGCAAAGTAGCCCAGGAGCGCGGCGTTCCGCTGTTTGACGTTTACGAGCGCTTCAGTCGACAACCCGATTTGTTCACCGGGGAGAGTCACTTCAATGACGACGGCAACCGGCGCATGGCGAAGTTGAGTGAAGACTTTCTAGAAGAAAACTTCGAACTGCCCGATTAGTTCGGGCTGCGCTGTTACCGCAACACACGACCAGACGCTTGCGTGCGTCGTTTGATTTCCGCGGATAAGTTGGCGCGATCTATTGGGCGACAAGGTGCACTTGCAAGCGTCAAAAGCTCGTGCGCTGCGAGTAACTCAGTTGTCAGGATCTTCGCTCTGCGAATGACCACCGAAGTATATGAGTTTCTCTAGCTAAGGCGATTCCTCATCGTCGCTTACCCCCTCATCCCCGTCCGTGTAGCCCAGATCCTCAAGCCCTTCGAGCACCTCTGCGGACATGGTCGGCAGCGTCCCCTTTTCTACAGTTCCAAGCGCAAGCCAAGGCTCCAATTGGGGTCGCATACGCGCAGCAACTTCCCGCTCGACCTCGTAGAGATTGTTGAGTTCGTCCGGATCGGAATCCAAATCAAACAGCATCGGCTCGCTTGATAAGCGCCGATTGCTCTTGAAGATCGGCAAGATCAGCTTCCAACGCCCGTCGCGCATGGCGATCTGCAAATTGTGGGCAGCCTCAAAGATCAAAGGGCGCTCCGCAAAACTCGAGTCTCCGCTGCCGTTTATCAGCGGCAATAGGCTTTGGCCGGCGCGACCGGGCAAGCCGCCCATGCCGAATAGCTCACCGAGAGTCGGGGCAATGTCGAGTTGAGTCACTCGTTCAGCAGAGCGCACGCCCGCGGGCATTCCCGGCACACGCACGATTAGTGGGATGCGCAGCGACACCTCGTAAAGACCCACGTGATCGTAATAGAGGCCGTGCTCCCCCAAACTTTCGCCGTGATCGGCCACGAGCACGACAACCGTGTCCTGCTCGAGCTCCAACGCCTTCAATTCGTCCAGAATGCGACCGATGTGCCCGTCCATCAGATTCACTTCGGCGGCATACATGGCCTTGCCGTATTCGGGGTCGCGCACCCCGCGAATCCAGCGATCCATGGGTTTGTAGCCCCAGGCCTCGAAGTACTCCAAATCAGATAGCGGCGGGCCCTCACCCTTTCTCGGGTTGCCTTGATAGTAGCGCTCGGCCAATTCCTGCGGAGGCGTATAGAGCGTATGCGCATCAAAGAAATGCGTCCAAAGGAAGAAGGGCTTGTCCTTTTTCGAACTTCGGCGCAGGTACTTCAAAGCCGGCGCAACAACCTCTTGGCCGGGGCGCTGCTCCTTGCCCGTGCTCGGCCCGTCGATGACATCAAAGCCCTGCCAGGCCGTTTCCTGTCCCAACTGTACAGCGGCCACATACCCAGCCGTGCGATAGCCCGCATAGCTCATCACCTGGGGCAAGGCGACGACCTCTTCGGGGATCAGGACCTGATTGTTGAACACCTTGTGCTCAATCAAATGCTGCCCGGTCATGATTGACACATGCGAGGGCTTGGTCACATTCGAAGCGGAGTAGGCCTGCTCGAAAAGAGCTCCGCTGGCTGCCAAGGCGTCGATATTGGGCGTATTGCGCGGATCGCCCCCCAAGCTGGAAATTGCGTCGGCACGGGTTGTGTCGACGGTAATCAGCAGCAAATTCATGCCCGCTGCCGGGGCCGAATCCAGCTCGGTCGAACAGGAAACCATCCCGAGCAGTAGGACGGCGGTCATGGCACGGGAGCATTGCCATGCTCTATTCCAACGACCGGGACGTGGCCGGTTAAGGCCAACCGGATCAGACGCTGCTGCGCACGCGAACTCTGCTGAGGAATGACTCATCGGATGAGCAGCCTACCAAGAGCACTCTCGGCTCAAAGCATCAATGGCCCGCAGGCCTTATTGGGGCGACCGAAGCCGCGGATTCTCCAATTCGCGCGGCCACAGCCACAACTGGGATCCCCATGGGGACCCCTCTTCGGCAACTGCGACTATTGGGCGATCAGTTCCAGTCGCTGTGAGTTGGTGGT
>JAJDES010000211.1 GCA_029259675.1 Planctomycetota bacterium | reverse complement strand
CGCTCGGCTGCACATGAGGCAACGGCGTAAGGGGCAGACGGTCTGTCTGGTCCGACCCGATGGTGATTTCAAGAACCGCCAAATTCATTCCCGCTGCAGATGAAGTTTGGCGTTTGCAAACGGGGACCGATCCCGAGTCTCAAATATTTCAAGAGATGGCGAATGGGGGCCACTACCAAGGTGTGGGGGGGACGCGTCAGGGTATCTACGTTGTGTCACCCAATGGTCGCCTGTTGGCCTCCGCCAACGCGCTGGAGCCCATGGCCACGCTGGCGCTGATGGAGCAGGGCCTCGTGGCTTGGAATAAACTGCCGCAGGCGGAGCGCCAATTGGATCCGCGTGCGCGCGACAAAGTGAATCCGCGCTGGGAGGACTTCTTTCCGGAGCGCGGGCTGACCCTGCGTGTGACCCTGCGCGACTTGCCTCGCAATGGGGACCCGACCGCCAAGCGGAAACCCCCGGCGAACAGAGACCACGCTTGGTTCACCCGCGCGGAAGTGCGCGAGTTTTTGCCTAATCGCTTGGAGGTGGGGCAGCGCAGCGAACTTCCCCGCGCGCTATTTGAGCGCTTGGCTTGTTTGCACTTGGTCGATGCGGTTTACGGGCAAACCTTGCCGTATGCACCGGACGAGATTCGCGCGGGCAGCTTGGAGTGCGAAGTTGTGGAACGCCGCGATCAAACCGTTCAGGTCGCCTTCGAGGGCTCGGTCGAAATGGTCGCGGACGGACCTTGGCTCTTGGGCGAAAATGATTGGACTCCGAACAGGGAGTACCCGCGATCCACGACACTCGATCTGATCGGCAACGCGATTTACAACACCGACTCGCTTGCATTCACACACTTTGAATTGATTGCAACGGGTTTGTGGCGCGGCGGAACGCAGTTCAACACTCGCGCGGGAGCAGAGGACGAAGGCGCCATCGGTTTTGTTTTCCAGCCGACTCTCAACTCGCCTTCCGCCCGAGTCCCACCGGCGTTTATCAATCTCTATCAGCAGTTCGGAGCCGATTGGGTGCGCGGTCTCTAGTTTTGCGATCTATTGTCGCAACGGAGGAGACCTCCGGCAGTTGAAGCTTCGATCTATTGGGCCGACATTGGGTGGCAAAATGAAACCGGTGTTCCAACTCGATCCATTCGGACGAGTCGGAACGCCGGTTTTGTGCTGAACCCGTTGCCGCTTATTCGTAAGCGATCAGGAGCGAGGGCGACGAAATTTGCCTGGCCGTGACTCCTCCGGGGAAGTCAACGAAGATGCCTTGGGCGTAGATGGGTAAGACGGGGACGCCCAGGGAATTAAATTTGGGAGTTAGCTCGAGCGTTCCCGAGGCGGGAATGAAGCCCAAGTAGAAGAAGGGTGCCGCTTGATCAATGAGCCAAGCACCTTCCCAGGGCGGGAAGTAGAGCGGGCTTTGACTGGTTGCGATCTGGAGATAGACCAAATGGCCCAGGGGTTCGCCGGTGAACTTGATGCTGACGGGGTCGCCGACCTGGTTGAGGTTGGAGGCTTCGAAGCTGACGCTCGTTCCCGGTAGTTCCACATCTTCGCCATTGGAGAACTGAACAATCGTAGCTCCAGAACCGCCGCCGCTGAACGGGCACTGTGGAACTGTTCCACCGCCGGCTCCCGCGAGAATTTGCGAATCGAGGTATTCGACCCGGGTATCCGCGCCGACACTGATGGCCCGACCTCCGGAACCGGCGGATGTGCAGCCGGGGCAGGAGCCACAGATACCGATCGTACAAGATCCCGCGAAGCCGCCGGTTCCGCCTCGTACAGTTGTGTTGGACATGTACAAGAAGCTCGCAGCTCCGATGACGATCCCAGTTCCCCCGTCACCGCCATCGGCGACCTCGCAAGGGCCGCCTCCGCCGGTTAAATCGGGAAAGGAAACGCCATCCGTTCCCGCACCGCCTGAAATCTCGGAGTCGTAGATGAATGCATCGGTTGTCAAGATGTTCATTCCCGGGCTACCGGTCACATTCACGCGAGTTAGTGAAACTGCCGCGTTTTGCAATACATCGAGGCCGCTACCGGGAAATCCAAATATGGATCCGAAAGTCTCAACATCGATGTCTTCCAACCAGACGGGGCCGCGGTTGTCCTCGATGTTGACCGTTGAGCTGAAGTCGAAACCGTCTATTGCCACGCTGCGCGACTCTTCGAGATCGCGAATCGTGGCCCCCGATACACGTGGAAAACCGTCTCCCGCCAGGACCAAGGATTTGTTGTTGATGGAGAAGCCGGAGTAATTATCTCCGCTGTCCATGACTTGGATGACATCACCGTCAGCAGCGGAATTGATTGCGCTTTGAATAGATGTGAAGTCACCCGTTCCATCGCTGTTGACAACGATCAAGCTTTGAGAGTGAGCTGAAGTCCCGAACACCGCAGTCGCGGCGACGGCAACGATGGCTTTGATTGAACCCATGGATTGGTTGTCCTTTCGAATTGGTGGGATGGCTCTTGAGCAAGGGAGCGTGCCCAGTGTCGATGAGGCCCGAGTCAAATAGTCTGGCAGAAAGTGACCATTTGTGGGGATTATGTCGATTGGAGCAAAGCCGGGCCGGAGGTGCTGCGTCTCGGGAAGAGGGCTCGATGATGCGGCCTGAAATAGGGCCGAATGCTAAGGAGTTCTTGTTGGCCGGCGATTGTTTCCTCAGGCCGTAGTCCTCTCGTTACTCAAACAAAACCATTAGTGATGGTGATGAGAGTTGCAACGTGGTGATTCCGCCTGGGAAGTCGACGAAGATCCCCTGGGCGTAGAGGTTGATCAAGGGGATGCCGAGCGGCTTCAGGAGCGGAGAGCGTTCGAGCTCACCCGACGCGGGAATAAATCCCATGTAGAACAGCGGGGCCGCCTGGTCGATCAGCCAGGCACCTTGCCAAGCCGGGAAGAAGAGCGGGTTTTGGTCTGTTGCGACTTGCAAGTAAACCAAGTGCCCGAGTGGTTCGCCTGTGAACTTGAGTGACAGGTTCGCTCCAACTTGAGTCAGGCTGGACGCTTCAAAGGAAACGCTGTCGCCGAGCAGCTCGGTGATGGTTCCCGGAAAGATTAGCGATGCGAAGCCGCCGTCCTGTCCGCCCGCGCAACCCGCCGCGATATTTCCAGCTAGACCGCGAACGAGAGTGGTATCCAAGTGCTCGGCGGCAGATCCGGGACCAATCGAAATTCCGTGGCCGCCGTCTCCAGTATTCGTGCAGTCCGAGCAGTGGTTGCAGAGGACGGACTGGCAGGTACCTCCGTCTCCACCATCACCAGCTTGAACGACGGTATTGGTGAGGAACAGGAAGCTCGAATCGGTGAGGCTGATTCCATCTGAGCCACGACTGCCGTCGAATTCAACGCAAGGCTGCGCCGGAGCGATTGCATTGTGGACGATTACGCCCTCGCCGCCATCGGAGCCTTTGATGACCGAGTCGTGAACGAAGACATCCGTAGCGCTGGAATGGATCGCGGGATAGCCCTCAAAATTGCAGCGCGTGATGGACACGGCCGAATTGTTGATAAGACTCACGCAGGGCGAGGGGGGGATAAAGAAAAACCCTTGGGTGAGCCCTTCGAGATCTTCGAGCCAAACCGGACCCAGATTGTTCTCTACCAGAACTTCGCTGGTGAAGCTTAGGCCATCAATCGACACGCTGCGCGAGCTGCTTAGGTTTATTACGGCCCCGCCAGTCATGCTGGGCGATCCATCGCCGATGAGAGTCAACGATTTGTCGTCAATGATGAAAGTCGCGTACTTAGTTTGACCACTGAGGATGCGCAGCACATCGCCGTCTGACGCAGCGTCAACAGCAGCTTGAATCGTTTCAAAATCCCCGCTGCCAGCGTTGTCGACGACAATCAAACTTTGTGCAGCCGGCGGAGAGGAAAGTGCGAGTGTTGCGAACAGCACTGGGAATGATGCATTTACGAGCTTCATGGATTCCTCTCCTTTTGCCGAATTGAATCGGCAACCGTGATGTTGATTCGAGTGTGCTTTGGCCCGGCAGTTTGGATCTTTGTTGGAAGTGAGTGCTCTTGTCTCTTGGCAAATCCAAATTGTGCCTGAGTCAGCGGACTTTCGATCGAAGCCTTTGAGGCACCTTGAACCTGTCTATACTAGCCGTTGGAACGAATCCTGAACGGGATTGTTTAGGTGGGGCGCCGTTCAACGGTGCATAGGCGTAGAGTCAACAGAACGAAAGCTATGATCAAGTCTTAGGTAGGCCGAAAGAGCGTACTTCTGGCCTTAGCGAAGAGGCTAATTATGCAAAGTTCCCAAATTCGGAAAGCCCTGCTCACCCTGAAATGAATTATGGGGGCAAGCTCTGTCCTTCAACCGCAAGGACTAGGATGCTCGCTTCGCTCCCGCAAGATGCGGATTGGAAGTTGCCCTACTCAAGCCGGCGTGCAAGCCCAAGCTCGATTCTGCGCAGTTCCAATCCCTTCCCAGCCATTTGCTGCCTGCGTAACGCGAGTCAATCGAAGTGTGCAAGTCGGCAGCTCGGCATGCCCAAATGGCCCCCAACTGCGGATCAAAAGGCGGGCGCTGCTAGGGGGGGCGAAGGTGC
>JAJDES010000022.1 GCA_029259675.1 Planctomycetota bacterium | reverse complement strand
AGATCCATTCCGCACTCGAGGCACCCTTCGGGATCATCCGAAACGACCTCGGGATGCATCGGGCACATCCACTTGCCCGCCAAATCTTCGTCAACCACTTTGCCGTGGGCCGTGAGCACCGCCTGAGCTGTCGCGGAAACGAACATTTCGGGCTTGAGCCGCCCATCGGAATTGTCGACGTTCAAGCGAATTTTTACGGTCCGCGTTTGATCATCGAGCAGCGGATCAATGAACGCCACCCGACCGTGAAACGCTTCGCCCGGATAGGCCTCGACTCCAAACTCAACGTCCTGCCCGAAACGAATCCAGGCCAAGTCGGACTCATAGGCATCCAGCAGCACCCAAACCTTCGAAAGGTCAGCGATCGAATAGATTTGGCTACCCTCGTCCACATACATGCCCTCGCGCACGTTCTTGTGAACAACCACTCCGCCGATCGGCGCGCGAATCGTGATGTGCTGGTTGGGCACACGCCTTTCGATGATCTCCAGAATCTGATCGTCACTGAGTCCGTACAAACGCAGTTTTTCGCGCGATGAGACGACGGTTTGATCGCTTGTGGCGCGCAGGATGTCCAGCGAACTCCCCTCCAGTTTCTTTGCGGTCGCGATTGCCTGAAGCAATTCCTGCTGAGCGGAGTAAAGCGTCGGGCTGTAGATTTCGACGAGGTGATCACCGGCTCGAACAGTCACTCCCGTGTAGTCAACAAAGAGCCGATCCAGTCGCCCCGGCACCCACGAAGTGATGTAGGCCAAACGCGTTTCGTCGAAGGCAATCTTCCCAACCATGTCGATCTCGTGCGCGACCGTGCGACGTTCGACCTTCGCGGTTGAAATCTCCGCCAACTTCATCGCGCCTGCACTCATCGCAAGCACACGCGGGCCCGACTCCTCTTCTTCACGGCCGCCATTGCTTGGAATGAGGTCCATGAAACAAATCGGACACTTGCCGCTCTCCGGAAGCCGAACCTGGGTGTGCATGGCGCAAGTCCAGAAGGAGTGCTGCGCGAGCGAATCGGAACCTCCCGTCCTCGAATCCTGGGGAGCATGGGACTGGCAGGCGCGCCCCGCCACAAAACTGAGGGCCACTAGGGTTGCCACGACAATCGGGGTGCGGATCTTGGAAGCACTCATGTTTAGAACTCCGGATGCAGTGTGACGCCTGTGATTCGCTCAATTTCGGCCAGCGCCTTCGCGCGATCCGCTTCGGCCCTGGCAGCCTGGAGCTGGAATTCCAAGAGCACTCGCTCGGCATCAATCAGGTCTAGAAAGCCTTCGTCGCCGGATTGGTAAGCGGTGTCCAATGCCTGAACAGATTCTTCGCCCTTTGGGATGAGACTGTCGCGAAAAAGACTCACGCGACGACCCCCTTCTCTGAATTGATAGAGAGCCATTTCCAGGTCTGAAGCAAGGCGGTTCAAGCTTTCCTCCTGCTCGCTGCGGGACGCTTTCATTTGCGCCTCCGCTTTGCGAACGCCGGCGCGGTAGGACGAGCGCCAGATCGGCAAGTCGAATCCCAAGGTGAGGGCGACTGCATCATCACCGGATCCCGAAATACCTGAATTGTCAGCCGAGCCAATGAATGTGTAGTCCGCACCAATTACAAAATCGGGAAAGAACGCCTTGCCCGCAAGATCGGCACCGTATCGGGCGGCTTCGACTCGATGCTCTAAGGCCCTGAGTGTCGGACTCGTTGATAGCAGCGCGGAGGACAACTCTTGCTCGTTCAATTGCGGTGGCTCGGGAAGCGGAAAAGTCGGCTTCGGCAAGAGCGCGTCCGACGGCCGATTGAGCGCCGCATTCAGTCGCGCTTCCATGGGCCGGCGCAGGTCTGTCAGCGATTGAACTTGATCTTCGAGTTTGCCGAGTTCCACCTGAGCTCGGATAACGTCCGAATGCCGGCCTAGGCCCGTCTCCAATCGCGCCCGGGCAACACTCTCCCAGTGAACCAACAACTCAAGATTGACCTGCGTGATCACAATGGCCTGCTCGAGCCAGGCATACTCATACCAGACATCGCGAATTCGTTGGTCCAGATCCAAGCGCGCGGCCTCAAGCATTTCGCGTGCGGCTTCAGCCGCTTCGAAAGCAACATTCCCCGCGAGTTCCAGTTCGCCAAACCACGGGACCGGCTGAGCCAAGCCGACGCGAGCCTGCATGGGGCCGACGCGGGTCTCCACCTCCGATAGGTAGCCGCTCAAGGTCAAGCGTGGCGCGGGGAGTGTCGTAGATTGGGGGACTCCCTCCAGCGCTTCCTTCCAACGCTGGAAAGCAGCCTCCAATCCAGGATTGTTCGCTCGCGCGTAGTGAATTAGCTGCGAGAGATCCGAGTTTCCGTCGAGATCTTCGAGATCGTCAATCCCTTGATCAACTGTTGTCGTTCTCTGCCGGTGCATCCGCTCCCAAGTCGAACGCCCGGCTTGATAGCCCCCTGGATGGGCTGCGCAACTTGCGAGTGCAAGGCAAAGAATTGGAGCTAAACGAAGTGTGCTCATGTCAGAGTTCGGTTGTGGCTCGTTGATGCGTGCGGCGCTGCCTCCGCCTGCCATACGCTTGCCGGGGTTCGCCCGCCCTTGAAGTGGAGGGATCGGAACCTCCAATTCGAATGACCGCTGTTGCGAGCTCACGGAGTGATCCTCGCGATCAACTCCCAAGCAAAAGCAGCGGCTGCAGGCACACGAATAAGCGCCTGGACTGCGGCTACTCCGAAGTCGGCCTTACGGTGTGCAACCCGACCCTACGAAGGGGGTCGAGTACGCCGCTCAAATGCGGGCGACCGACAATACCGCCAAAAAACCGCCGACACCGCGAGTTACGAGTGCCCACGCACCGGCGTTCATTGCGCAGCAAGCAATGGGTCCGCCAACTTCAAATGGAGCAACCGCTCCAACCGCTCCGATGCCCAGCCAAGTCGGAAGGTTTGCTCCCGGAGGCCCAGCGCTCAATCGAGAATGGATCTGCGCCTGCGTGCGCAACCAATCTCTGGGCGAGTACTCACCCGCTGCTTCACTCGCCCGCGGAGGAACTGCCGGATCGGACTTTGGAAGTGGCATGGGCTCCACTTGACAACTGCAATCTTCGACAGAAAAGAGGTCGTCGCCAAGCGCGGGCACCGGTTGCTCGTCATCGCAACAAGTGTCAGCGGGCGCGATCTCGATAGCCATCTCTACAGGACTCTCACAACAGCAATGCTCAGTTGCATCTCCGCAGCTTTGGTCCGAGCAAAGAAGACCGACAAGCCCGAATGCCGGCTGAGCCATGTAAAGGAACACAAGCAGAACTACAACGAAGCCCTGACTTCGCTTTGCTCTCTTCGGGATACTTGTGTTCGGAACGCTCATGGCACCAATCAATTGTGGGCCCACATCGGCCACTGCGTCAACTAATTCGCGGTTAACAGGGAGTGAAGTCATATGACTCCCGATTCCCGTACTCCCAGTTGATCGACGGAATCCCCGCCTAAAGAAAGCGAAAACCCTCAGCCTCATTCTAAGCCTAAAGAGACTGATTTGTGGCAGAGAGCGCTTGAATGCTGCACAACGCCCAGTTTCGAGACAAAACACAATCGAACTGACCTGTTTGCGCAATTGTACGCGCCTTGCCTGAGATTGAAAGGTAGCGCGCCTTCGGAAGCTTGCTCCCAAGCAGAATCGCATTCATTCGCGACCCAATCCCCTAGCAGCATTCTGCACGGATCAGCTGGGTCTCCACATTTGATTGAGCCACCCGTTGGAACGCCGCAGCGCGTGTCCACCCCACCCTTGCAAAGTGCGCCGAGCTGCGAAGCAAAACCGAGCATGCCGGCAACATTCCAAAGATGACGATCTCGCGCGGCGGAAAAGGGAAAAGCTCAACTCCTGGGGGCAATCGGGAGGAAGTGATCCAGTCTCCGTATTCTCTCGGTAGGATTGCTCCTTTGAATCATGATTGAGCCCACAGCTACCGCAGCCATTATTGCACTGTTCGGCGTGTTACTGACAATCAGTGCGCTGATGACAGGTACGCTCAACCGACTTGGCGTACCGGTGGTGTTGTTGTTTCTGGTACTTGGCATGCTCGCGGGCTCCGAAGGCGTCGGCGGGCTCGAGTTTGATAACGCTGACTTTGCGTTCCGCATCGGCACAATTGCCTTGGTGCTGATCCTGCTGGACGGCGGGCTAAATACCCGTTGGTCCTCAATTCGCTCCGTGGCAGCCCCTGCCGGGATGTTGGCTACCTTGGGAGTAGTGGGTACGGCAATGGTCGTCGCCCTGGCGGGCTGGTTGCTTGGCCTGGCTTGGGATGAGGCGATGCTCATCGGCGCAATCGTTTCCTCCACCGACGCGGCCGCCGTCTTTAGCCTGCTGCGGGGCGGTGGAGTTCAGTTGGAGCCCAAACTTCAAGCCACCCTCGAAGTGGAGTCCTGCGCCAACGACCCCATGGCAGTCATCCTCACCCTTGGTGCAATCGAAGCGATTGTCCAGGGCAACGGGCTGAGTTCGAGTCTGCTTGTTGAGGTCCCTTTACAACTGATTATCGGAATCGTAGTGGGACTCACGGTCGGCCATGTCTTTCGCTACCTGCTTAACTCCGTGCGCCTTTCCGCCAGCGGGCTCTACCCTGTGCTGACAATCGCAGCGGCATTCACTGCCTTCGGCGCCAGCACTTTGATTTACGGCAGCGGCTTTCTCGCGGTTTTCCTAGCCGCAGTCGTGCTCGGAAACGGCCCCTTGCCCTTTGTTCAAGGCCTGCGGCGAGTGCACGATTCGGTCGCCTGGCTGTGCCAAGTCGCCATGTTCCTCATGCTCGGGCTGCTGGTCTTCC
>JAJDES010000210.1 GCA_029259675.1 Planctomycetota bacterium | reverse complement strand
ACAATCGTTCCGGGCGTGAGTTCTTGAATGAATGGACTGTTGGGCGTCAATGGTCAACCTTTAGCGGTGGAGGGGTCTGACAACGGCTGTCCATTGTAGTGAGGTTGCGTGCAAGCGGGGCACTCGACTCACACGCAGGATCGGAAACCCGTGCGAGCGGTGAAGAAGCAATTGGCTTGCAGCTGCCCGAAGTAGCTCCCTCAACGAACGAAGTAACGAAGCTTGCCCGGCAATCGCATTAAGCGCCGTCCGGATCGCACCACTCGCGATCCAAGAAAGCGGCCAGTTGCTGAATAATATCGTCGGTCATGGCCGCTTGACGCTCTGCTTCGCCGGTCTCCGCAACGCTTCGGGGACCCGGGCCGACTTCAAAACTGTCGAATGGCCGAGCAAACTGTGAAAGCACGCGCCGGGCCTGGCTCAACTCTTCAGCGCGCTGCTTCGCGGTCTCGTTCGGCGCATCCGCTGAACTCAAAATTAGAGTCGGCGCCGACAAGTTCAGCGCCATCTCCAAGGGCTGCACCGGACGCTCCGCCGAGAGTTCTGTGTAGACCCATCTCGCATCGAGTAGCGCCAAGGCACCGACTTGCATGCTGGTGCAAGCCGTCAAGAACGCCAACGTGCCGCCGCGGCCAGCCCCCGCGATGCACATCTGCTCCCCGTCAACGTGGGGCTTTTCGGCCAGCAACGACAAGGCCGCCTCGATGCACGCGATTCCCTCGCGATCGGGGCAGCCTTGGGAACTTTCCAATTTGGCACAGGCCATGCCCTTGGCTTGCAGGCCTTCCAAGACCGCGTCGACTTGAACTGCGGGATCCGCACTTTCGGGCAAGTCCTTGGCTGCAATCCACAGAACGAGCGGAGCTTTCGATTGGGAGGGCGCGGGCCAGAAGCTCACCGAGCCAAAGGCTTCGGAGCCGGTTTCCAATGCAATGCTTTCCATCGACCTGACTCGGGCTGGGCCAAACGCCCCGCCGGCTTGGGGCTAGTAAGAACCCTTTTGGTTTAGGAAGTCGCGCCAACTGCGTTTCTCCCGCAGCTCAACCATGCTTGCGGCAAACTCCTCAAGCTCTTCGGCGCGGGTATAGAAATGGGGACTGACGCGAATGCCCGCTCCGGGCCGATGATCGACCAAGATGCCTCGATCAGCCAACGCCGAAACGAACGCGGGCCCGTTTTCGTCTTCGTTCAAACCGATCGTGATTGTGCCCCCGCGCTGGGCGGGATCGCTCGGACTTGGAATGCTGAAGCCCGCATCGAGCATGCGCTTGCGCAGGCTTTCCGTGGAACTTACCGACCAAGCCCGGATTGTCTCGACACCCACTTCCGACACGATTTCGTAGCCGGCGCTGGCCGCGAAGAGCGCGGGAACCGCAGGCGAGCCGTGCAAGAGTCGTTCGATACCCGGTGCGAAACGCTGCGCGCCCTGCTCGAAAGCAAAGGGCTCAGCGTGGGCGGCCCAACCCGTAATACCCGGATTCAGGGTGTCCAACAAATCTTCGCGCACGTACAGATAGCCGGCGCCCGGCCCGCCGCACAGCCACTTCACCGATCCACCACAAACCATGTCGACGCCGAGTTCGACAACATCGACGGGGACGGTGCCGAGCGATTGATAGGTATCGAGCAGGACCAACGCTCCGACTTCGCGGGCGCGTTCGCAAATGGCCTTGGCGTCCTGCAAGTAGGAGCTCTTGAAGCAAACGTGGCTGATGGGAACGATCAAGGTCTCTTCGTCGATGGCTTCCAACAGGCGCTCCGTCGGCACACCGATGCCGTCTTCACTCGCGACGCACTCGATGCGCGCCCCCTGGCGGCGCATGGCTTCCCACACGTACATGACGCTGGGGAAGTTTTGATCGGTGTAAACGACCTTGTTGCGAGTGCCGGAGAAATCCATCGCGGAGGCGACGATGCTCTCGATCACGGACACGTTTTGGTGCATCACAACTGTGTTTTCGGGCGCATTCATCAGGCGGCCCAACACGTTTCCGACATCCACCGGTGCGGTCCACCAACCCTCGCCCCAGGCTCGAACTCCGCGCGTGGCCCATTGCTCGGCATAAGCCTGCAACTTGTCGAAGACCGTTCGGGGCATGGCACCCAAACTGTGATTCACAAGGTAGGTGGTCTCGGCCAGGATCGGAAAGCGATCCCGCCAATCGTCGGGGTTGTGTGCTTGGCTCATGGCGAAGTGAGAAAGTCGCGCGAAGGGCTGCCGGCGGAAGCGGCGACCCAGCCCGACTCGGCAGCGCGTTCGAGCCCGGGGTGCGCCTCGCATTGCTGCGCTTTGGATCCCCAGGCCGCGGTTCTGTGTCCGCACAGGTTA
Organism: Planctomycetota bacterium; assembly: GCA_029259675.1. GTDB lineage: Bacteria > Planctomycetota > UBA1135 > UBA1135 > JAJDES01. The sequence goes on along the minus strand of JAJDES010000210.1, from coordinate 548 downwards.
GCGTCCGCAGCGCCCGTAGGCTCCCAAGCGGCAGATCAATATGCCCGCGGGATGCTGTCTGCGGCCAAATGATCTGCAGCAGAGCGCGGGACCGCTGCGGGTCGCACTCCCCCCTAACTCGGCAGTTCCAAGCCCTGTGCCGCCAAGTTGGGGAATTCCAAGCCGCAGCGCTCGGTGAAGGGCTCCAGCTCCTTCAGGTAATCGGAGATCATTTCGCCCGAAGATTTTGAGCGCAAGCCCAGCTCAACCGCGCGCGAACTATTGCGGGATCCCGGACGCCCGAGCGAAAGCACCGCCACGGGCAACCACCGATTGAACAATTCCTGCGCGTGGGGTCGGTGCCCGCTCTCCGTGCAGTACTCCGTGAAGATTTCTTCCTCGCGGGTGTCTTCGCTCAAGCTACTGGCCAAGTAGGAGCGCGCGATGGCGGCGAAGGCACCGTTTGAGCAATCCACGTAACAACGCATCGCGCTGACCTGAGCCATGCGAAACAACCTGCGACACAGGCCGAATTCCAACCGTGTTTCCGGGAAGGGGATGCGATCCAT
>JAJDES010000209.1 GCA_029259675.1 Planctomycetota bacterium | reverse complement strand
AACCCGCTACCTTCGAAGGGCGTCCCCACAGTATCGCGATACCAATTTACGATTTCATCCAGGCCGTCCGGGTTGGTGCAGGGGAACACCACCACGATCATTTGCTCGCGGGCCGACAGGTAAGGCTCTTCGTTTGAGGTCGCCAATCGATAGGCCAGTTCCATGCCGAATTGCGGCGCCGCAACTTCGTTGGAATGCATTCCCAAGGAAATGGCGAGCACGGGCTTGGCCTTGGACAGCAGCGTTTCGCGCTCGGAAACAGTCATACCGCGCGGATCCGCAAGGCGCGCCGTGTAACCGCGCAGCTCTTCACTGCGCTCCAAATTGGCTGCGCTCGAAATGGCGGCCACGAGGAAATCGCGCCCCTCGGTCGTTTGGCCGGCAACCTGCACGTCGACGCGCGCACTGGCCTCGGACAATTTCAACCAATAGCTCGAAACCTCTGTCCAATCCGCCAACTCGAAGTCCCGGCCCAGGGGACGACCGAGATGAGCTTCGGGCGTGGGTATCGATCCCCGCCCCGCCGCCCGTGCAGCCCCGGGTTCCGCGGACGAGTCTCCGGGCCCGGGCGCTTGGGTTGCAGATCCCGTGTCCGCCGCCGTTGCGAGCTCAACAGGCTCGGCGGGCGCAGCGGCCTCGCTGCCCACGGCTTGCACCTGTGGTGAAGTGGAGAAACAGGCACACAATCCCAGGAACAAGCCGGCTGAGGATCGAATCAGAAACATGGTTTCGGGTACGGCTGGTGCCGCTGGGAGAGAGTGGGAACTGCGAAACGCAGCTGAGCTGCCGCTGAACAGAGTCCAAAAATTCTGTTGTGCGGCACGCAATGGGTCCAGCTCAGCCCCATGGAAGTTGTGCGGCCGGCCCATTCGCCCGCCAAGCCTAGAGCTTCAGAGCCCGGTCGCTCCACCTCTTCAGCCGCCGATTGGAAAATCCGCCTTCGAAGCGCGGGCCGGCGAAGCTGTTATCGGGCTACTCACGAGCCCCGGGCGCTTTCGCCTTGCCGCTCGCCCGAGGCCGAGTACCGTACCGTTGCGAAGACTTCATGCAATTTGCGGGACTTCGCCAATCGCCACAACGGGCCGCCCCAACGGGGCAAAAGGCCCAGGCCAGCCTCCCCATCGACTTGGAACGGACGGGCGCCCCGTCGCCGCGCCGAAGCTAGCAACGACCGCACGTGATCGGATGAGCAAAACCAGCACCAAGCCGCCCAGCGGCATGCGCGATTTCCTTCCACTGGATGTAATCCGCCGCCAGCACGTAACGGATGTCATTCGCTCCGTATACGAGGCCCACGGTTTCCTACCGCTCGAAACGCCCGCGATCGAAAACTTGAACGTGCTGCTCGGCAAGTACGGAGCCGAAGGGGATCAATTGCTCTACCGGATCCTGCACCGGCGCGACGCCTTGACACGGGCGCTCGAATCCGATGACTTGGACCAAAGCAAACTTGCGGATCAAGGTCTGCGCTACGACTTGACCATTCCGCTGGCACGCGTGCGGGCCCAGTACCAGGACTTGCCGCGCTACTTCAAGCGCTACCAAATTCAACCGGTGTGGCGCGCCGATCGCCCCGGTCGAGGTCGCTTCCGCGAATTTTATCAATGCGACGTCGACATCACGGGTACAAAGAGCGCCTTGGCCGAAGCCGAAGTGTGCAGCGCCGTGGCGCAAGTTCTCTTGCAGCTCGGTTTTGACAATTTTCAAATCAGGATCAACAGCCGAGTTCTATTGAGTGGGTTGATTGCCGCGGCGAACATTCCTCCCGAGTTGGAGGAAAGCGCCCTGATTGCAATCGACAAATTGGACAAAATCGGCCCGGAGGGCGTGCTCAAGGAATTGAACCAACGCGGGATTGAGTCCCAAGCCGCTGCCAGTTTGCTCGAAATCTTCGAATGCGAAAGCGCCCGCGATGACACCGACATTGCTACGCACTTGGCCGCGCGCTTAGCGGATGGACCGGGGCGCGCAGCGCTCGACGAACTGCTCGAATTGAGCCGAATGCTCGAATGCACGCCGGCTGCGGGACACCACAGACTTTCGCCGACCCTGGCGCGGGGATTGGGCTACTACACCGGTCCGATTTTCGAAATCGAAGTGGACGATTTGGCCGGCAGCCTCGGAGGCGGAGGCCGCTACGACAATTTGATCGGCATGTTCGGCAAGCAGGAAGTACCCGCCGTGGGCTTCTCGATCGGGCTCGAGCGCATTCTCCTGGTAATGGAAGAGCGCGAGATGTTCCCGGCCCTCGGCGCCGGCGCCGACGTGCTGTTGTGTTGGTCCGACGTGGAAAGCGGCGAGCTGCTCTCGCTGGCTCGCGAGTTGCGCGCGGCCGGTCTCAAGGTCGAGTTGATTCCCGAAGCGGCGAAATTGAAAAAGCAATTGGCCTACGCCGACAACGCCGGGACCGCCTTCGCCGCGATTTTGGGTGCGGACGAGCAGGCCGCCGGGGAATTGACCGTCAAGCATCTCGCGCAGCGCGAACAGGAGCGCCTGCCGCGCGCGGACGCGATCGAAACCCTATGTCGCTGGCGCACGGAAGCCGCACCCGACCGGCCTTGAATCAACCGCTTTGGATTTGGGTCGCGGGCTATGCAATCGCCGCCCTTTCGACCCTGATCATTTTGCTGATCCCGCTCTACGGCCTAAAGGGAGCGCCCAATCAACTCCTCAAAGCCTGCCGTTGTTGCGTCACCCGCCGCGGCGGTCGCGCGCTCTTTGCTCTGGCTGCAGCGATCCTTGTGGCCGACATCATCGAAGCCCGCTTCGATTCGAGCTTGAGCGCCTGGCACGGGATCGACCTTACGCCCGCAATCAGCAAGCTCGAGGGTTCGTGGGTCGCAGACTTTCAAGCGGCAACTCCCGCGTGGGCCCTACCGATCTTGGCCTGGGTTTATGTACCCGGCTTTTCGGTGCTCCTAGCAATCGCGCCAGTTGCGTGGGCCTGCAAGCAGAAGACCCGCGCCATCTCGGAATTGGGCTTGGCCGTCGCCTTCAATTACATCTTGGCCCTGCCCTTCTACGCCTTCGTTCCCGTGCGCGAAGTCGCCTGGAGCGGCCTGTCGGAGGCTGTGCCCGAAATGGAGCTGCTGCTGCCCGGTATCACCGAATTCTTGCGCGGCGGCAGCGCACTCGACAATTGCTTCCCCAGCTTGCACACATCGTGCACCTTGACCGTGGCCTTCATCGTTGCGCGGCACGGCCCAAAGTACCTGACACGTGTCTGCGCCTTGGGCGCGTTCTTGACCGTCATCAGCACCCTTAGTTTGGGCGTGCACTGGGTCAGTGACGTGTTGGTAGCAGTGCCCTTCGCGGTACTGTGCAGCTTCATCGGCTGCAAGCTGGCGGCACGCTGCGGGCGCTTCGAAGGCTAAGTTTTGCCGCCGAGCCCCATGCAGCACTTCTTGAATTTCTTGCCGCTGCCACAGGGGCAGGGATCATTGCGTCCCGTTTGCTGCACATGGTGCGCAACGGTTTTGCCGCGCACGGGCGGACCGGGGCCGGCCGCCCCCGCCTTTACCAAAGCGCGAAAGGAAGCGATAGACGCGGAAAGCGCCTGCTTTTGCTCAAAGCTCGCAATGACCACTTCATTCTCATGCAAGTAATCGAGGTAGGCACTGAGGACCGCTTCGACATGTTGCGCCAGGGCATCCTTAGAGCCGAAGCGCCTCGCCAAGGGTGCTTGCAACACACTTGCGAATGCCTCGCCATCGAGTAGGCGCGGCGCGAGGCCGAGGTCGTCGTAGCAAGCCTCCAAGAAGCGCTGCAGGATTCGGCGCGCTTCGTCCCTTGAGGCTCCGCCCAAGTTGGATGCCTGCGGCGAGTCGAGAAAGGCCGCACAGTCGAGCAAGATCTTGCGTTCAGCCATGAATCGTTGCCGTCCTAGCTTGCGCTGCCCACGGAACGACTCGCAACCAAGCGAGCCGCTTCCAATAGGGCCGCCATCAAATTCGTTGCACTCGCTTTGCCCTGTCCCGCGATATCGAAGGCGGTGCCGTGCACGGGACTGATCCGCAAATACGACAACCCCGCAATCAAGGTCAGGCCAGAATCCGGTGCCGACATTTTGACCGGAATGAAGGCTTGATCGTGATAGAGGGCCAAAACTCCGTCGAACTCGCCTTGGGCCGCGCGCAGAAAGATCGTGTCCGGTGAGTGCGGTCCCGACACATGCAGCCCGCCGGCGGACAACGCTGCCAGGGCCGGCTCCAAAATTTGTTGTTCCTCGTCACCCAGGATTCCATTTTCTCCCGCGTGGGGATTCAGGCCCGCCAAAGCCAAGCGCGGCGCTGCAAAACCAAGATTGCGCAGGGTTTGATCAAAGAGCTGCAGCCGAGCCTGGATGCGCTCTCCGTCAATACACTCCAAGGCTTGGCGCAGGGGCATATGCCTCGTCAGCAACATCACGCGCAACTCGCCCGCCAACGCGACCATTTCGTAATTATCGACTCCGCACCATCGTGCGAGCAGTTCGGTCTGCCCTTCCACGAGTTCGCCCGCCAAGTGCAAAGCCTCTTTGCACACGGGCCCGGTAACCAGGCCTTCAACCTTGCCGGCCAATGCCAACTCGTGGCCCAAGCGCAGGGAGGATAGCGCTGCGCGTCCACATTCGGCTTGCGCCCGGCCCAGCTCCCAGGGGCCGCGCTCCGCTGTCGCCAACCACTGCGGCACTCCATCCCGTGCGCCGCGCCCCACGGCCTCGACCGAATCGATCGGCTCCGTGCCCGCGGGGCAAAGATCCTTCGGCCCAATGACAACCATTTGCATGGCGGCACGAATGGTCTTTGAAGCCATGGCCGCGCGCGCGATTTCCGGGCCGATGCCGGCCGGATCGCCAACGGTTAGGGCCAAGAGAGGACGGGATGCTGCGCTCATGGCTGCATACTACGGAATCTGCTCCAAAGCGCGTTGCACCGAATGCCGCTATCTCGTTCGCCCCCGCTTCTCAATGTGGTCCGCGTGGAAGCGCACCTACCGAACAGTTGCGCGCCGCCCCGGGAACAGCATCGTTCGGACTCCTAACGCGAGCTCAAGCTTCCGTTGAGTTGATAGAGGTAGTGCAAGAGCTCGGCCACGACTTCGTACAAGTCGAGCGGAATGTCGTGCCCGACTTCACTAACGGCGAGCATCTCCAACAGATCGGCATCCTCGTGAATCGGAATGTCGTGCTCTTTGGCCAAGGCCAGAATGCGCTCCGCGATCCCGCCCTTGCCCTTGGCGACGACGCCGGGTGCACCGCCGCTATTTTCGTCGTAGCGCAGGGCAACGGCACTGCGTTTGGGCTCTTGTTGTTCCGCACTCATCCCGAAACGTCCATCAGGTGATTGTCGCGCAGGAGGGAGATGTCCATGGCTTCGGGTTCGAAGCGCAACTCCGACTCGGGGGCGGTCGCAACCGTAATTTGCACGCTGCGCTTGCCCATCGAGAGGCGACCCTGCAGAGCTTCACACCCGAAACGAATGAGTTCGGCCAACTCTTCGGTTGCAACGGATAGGCGCAGCGCCAGGTGATCGGCGCGGGCCAGCATGTCGATTCGAATCGGACCGGTCTTTTGATACTCGATGCTCAACAGCAAGCGATGGGATTCCTGACCGTCCTCCGTCTCGCCCTTGCCGCCCTCACGCTGCTGAACCAAAAGGTGCGCAGTCGTCCATTGGTCTGCATCCACAACTGGAAAGCTCCAGTGTTGAGGTTCTCCGGCTTCGCGCCGGGCCGTGTTCAGCAACTGCTCGGCTTCAATCCCGGCCAAGGTTTTTTCAGCCGCCCCGCGCGCGGCCGGAGGCAACTCGTGCAAACTGCGCAGGATCTGGGCCTTGAGATCGCGCAATAGGCGCCCGACTTCCTCCGCCGGTACACCGCCCGAGGCCGCGGCCAAGATGGCGGCCTCCAGGCCCAAGCCCGATGCGGCCATGAGCATTTTCAATTCGGCCCCCGATTGGCCGGGCTGGAAAACGTGGCTGTTCAATTGCCCGAACAACGCCTGCGTGGCTTGGTTGGACCGACCCGCATCGGGAGCGGCGATGGCTCCGCGCAGGCGCGCGGCCAAGCGACCGAGCAACTCCCCCACCGGACGATCGGATCCCACGACGGAACGCAGCGCTCCGATCACTCCGCCTTCAGCGGGGATTTCAGGCGGAACCAGTTGCAGCAGCTTTTCGCCGTTCGCGCCCAAGACAGCGCGAAAATCCAGGCTTTGCCCGGGTAGGAGCGGAACTTCGCTGCGAACCGTGATGCGCTCCCCCGCAACGGCCAAGAGCACATCACCACCCGGTAAGCGGCCCACCACTTCACCCTGCACTTTGGCTCCGGTTTGAAACAGTGCGGCCAAGTCGCCGCGCTGCACAACTCTCGGGGTAAGTCGGAGCTCCTGTGCTCCCTGTAGGGCTGTGGGTTCCATGATGACGCGGACCGTGAAAGTCCACGGTTGCGTTATCGGTCTGAAACAAGCCCGAATGAGCGATTTGGGCGGTAAGCCTTTCCCGGGTGCGAAATGTCTAGCTCTACCCGGAAAGGCTTTCCGGAACTTTGTCACTTGGGGCCGCCAGGCTGCCCCTGCGCCACCCGTGCAGAGCTCAGTGCGGAATGAACTTTTTTCCCTCCGGCCTTGCGCGCGCGCGAATCGGCGCGATCCGCATCCCCATTGAGCGCATCTTGCCGTGGCACACTTACAGCCGAGTTCGGCCTTGTTCTGCGACTAGCTTTCGCGGCTCAGCACGCGCGACACAGCCCGTTCCCAATCTTCCAGCTTGGCCGCCGCGGCTTCGGCCGAGATAGCGGGCTCAAATTCCGTTCGCCCCTCCGCAAAAAACGCGCACTGGGTCGGATCATCAAAGAGTCCCGCGCTGACCCCGGCTAGGGCAGCCGCACCGCGCGCCGTCGCCTCGACTTGGCTGGGGCGCACAACGCGTACTTGGGCCAAGTCCGCTTGCATCTGCATCAAAAAATCGTTGGCCGCAGCGCCCCCGTCGACCAAAACGGAGTCGATGGACTGTTTCGATTCCGAGCGCAGGATTTCGATTAGCGCGGCGTTTTGAAAAGCAATGCTTTCCAAGGCTGCGCGGGTCACATGAGCTCGATTTGCACCGCGCGTCAAGCCGAGAATGGCACCGCGGGCGTCGGGGTCCCAATGGGGCGCACCCAGTCCGGTGAAAGCGGGCACCATGATGACGCCGGCACTGTCGGGAACCGAACGAGCCAAGGCTTCGGATTCAGCGGCGTTCTCAAAAAACTTCAGCTCGTCTCGCAGCCACTGAATCGCTGCACCGGCCACGAACACGCTGCCCTCCAACGCGAAGCTGGCTCCACCGCCACGCGCCACAGCCAGGGTCGTTAACAGACCTTTTTCGCTCTCAACCCGCTGCTCGGCCGTGTTCAAGAGTAAGAAACAGCCCGTACCAAAAGTGCACTTCAGGCTTCCGGCCGTTGTGCATCCTTGTCCGAATAAAGCGGCCTGTTGATCCCCGGCTACACCTCGAATGGGAATCTCTCGGTTCAGCAAGTACTTGGAAGTGATGCCGAAGTCGCCGACGGACGGACGCACTTCGGGCAGCCAATCCACGGACAAGCCAAACAACTCACATAGCTCGGGATCCCACGCTTTCGCCTCAATGTCGAACAGCATGGTGCGCGAAGCATTCGTCGGATCCGTTGCGAAATGTTCCTGCTCTGTGAGGTGCTGAACAACCATGGCGTCAACCGTGCTGAAGATGACACCATCGCCCTCCGCTCGCTCGCGTAGGTCGCCGTGGTTCGCGAGCATCCACTCAATCTTCGTTGCACTGAAATAGGGATCGAGAACCAAGCCCGTGCGCTTGCGAATCCAATCCTCTTTTCCTGCCTGGCGCAATTCTTTGCAGCGTTCAGCAGTGCGCCGATCCTGCCAAACGATGCCCGGACGAAGAGCTTCATCAATGCCGGGGTCCATGGGGAAGACCGTTTCGCGTTGATTGGTGATCCCAATCCCCACCGCAGATTGAGATTGAGGTTGCTCTAGCACCGATTCCAGGCACGCGTCCACAGCATCCAAAATCTGGCGACAATCGTGCTCGACCCGACCCGGAGCCGGAAAGGATTGAGGGAACTCGCGATAGGCCCGATGCAGGGGGCGCAACTCAGAGTCGAACAGAATTGCTGTGATGCCGGTGGTTCCCGCGTCGAGTGCGATCAGAGTCGGCTCGTCCATGTCTGTATTCCGATGTGAAATTGCGATCCAAGAGGGTTGGGTCCCAGCGCCGCGCCGGACCGCTGCCCATCTTTCCGGCTGTGGAGCGCGCTGGCCAGCCTGAATCCGCTCGGAAGCCTTCTTACATGGCGGGCGGGCGCCACTGCGCGCACCGCACCATTGCGAGCGAGCGGCACGCGCCCAGGGCCACGGCCTGAGCGCCCGTTCCAAAAAGAACCGCCCCGGTCCGCGTGAGCGCACCGAGGCGGTGAAACTAGCTGCTGATCCGACGCCCGAGTGACCGGAGCCGATCCGTTACTCGGCCGTCATTCGGGCGGCCGGCCCGCGCTTAGAGTTTGTGACTCTGGATGATTTGAAGTGATCCTTCGACCGAATCGATTTTCAGGTTCGAAATCGTCCCAACGATGCCGACGTACAGCAGCTCGTAGGTTGATTCTTCCAGCATGCCCGAGTGCAGCAGCGCTTCGTAGGGAAGATCCAGAGCATTCATGGCACTGGTGACCGGCAAGCCAAGGAAGCCGGTGCAGATCCCATTCCAACAGGATTGGGTAAGCCCACCATTGAACTCGGGACTGAGCTGAACACCCAACTCGACGCCGGAACCGCGCAGTTGGTCGGGATCCAATTCGACCCTGATGTCTCCGTGCAAACCGACATCGAAG
>JAJDES010000208.1 GCA_029259675.1 Planctomycetota bacterium | reverse complement strand
AAGTGGCGAGAATGTTGCGATTGCCTCGATAGGCCTTTGGCAAATTCTTCAGGTCCAAATTGACAATCATGTTTTCGCCGTTGCCCCAATGGCCGTCGAGAGCCAGGTCATCAAGAGCAATCGCCCATACGACTTCGCCATCGCGACGGATTGAAAATGAGTCGGTACTGGGGCAGCAGCCAGTTGCTTTCATTCGAAATTCAAGTCGGGCGCCCGAGATGACATTTCCACTGGGAAGTATGTTTTGGAACCGTGTGCCGAAACATTGATTGAATGGGGATTGGTCAAATTTGGTCAGCTGACCACCTGAGCACGCTAGCAGTACCGTCTCGAGACCGCTTCCGGAGGGAACAAATGCAGACGACGGTGAACCGAAGTTGTCGGGCTCATCAGCTTGGAAGGCGGCCATCGAGTCGAGTTTGCACGGACTGATGTTGCCGAAATTTATTACTTCAAACTGGTAGCCACCCGGTTGTGAGGCCGGGGCCCAGACGACTCGTTCGCTGACACTGTCCGGGGCCGTTTGCGTCCAATTCCCGGGGATTTCTTCGCGTACGTAATAGATTCCGTCACTGGGAGGAATGAACACATAGCTTCCGGAAACGCTCGTCTTTTTACTTTCGACTAAGACTCCTTGTGCGTTGAGCAACTGGACTGTCCACCCGCCAAGCCCCTGTTCGTAAAACTCTTTCTTGCGATTCGCATTGTGATCATAGAAAACGACCCCGCGAATGCAGGTTCTACATGCGAGGGACACGGCGAATTCACCGTTCACTGGAGTTCCGAGAATTTGAGCATCGGCCGTGCTGGTGGGCAATATTGCGAGAATGGTTGCCGCAAATAGCGAACGCGTGGGAAAACGCATGGTGATCCTTTTTGTACCTTGGCCGGGATAATTCTTGTTACTTGAGGCGTGGGGGCAATCGCAGGAAGGCGAATCTCCTCAATCTGCTGCCGTTGAGCTGTTGAGGAGGAACATTGGGAATGCAATGCAATGGAAGGGCATTAACGATTCAGTCACTCCATTATCGCAAGGTCGTCACTTGTTGAGAGACGTGCTATGAGGGTCTGACCAATCCAACCGTTCCTTTTTCTTGCTATCTCACAGTGCGGACCTCACTAGAGTTAACGACAGCAAAACCAACTATGTGGATTGAAGGTTTGCGCGATGCGTTCTGCGCGTCGGCCGTGGGAAATGCCACTGTTTCAGCAATTGATTGTGTGCTGTGACCCTTCATGCGCTGGCGCAAGCCTTTTTCACCTCAGAAGCTCAGATAGCGCTCGATCTAGTCGGGAGAGCACTTCAGAGGATTAATCAGGCTTGTGAACCAGCCCAATGTGTCGCGCGGTCAACCGACTAGCGGCCAATCGTCGAATGGCAGCGATTGTCTATCCCGCTTGGGCCCAAGTTCATTCTTGGCCAATTCTTGAAGTCGGGGATTGATTCGCAATTGTCGCCGATCCATCGGGCGGTCGCATTTCCCTGATGGTGCGAAGCTGCTGCACGATGTCGAGGAGCAGCGCCGACGCAACCGGTGCAGGCATCGCTCTAGACGAGAAACCAGCGGAGCCGTTCTCCCTCGGTTGGGAGCGACGCGCAACGTCTTACTCAGACAGCAATCCGGTTACGAGCTGAGGGAAGTATGCAACCAGGGCGAGGGCGAGCAATTGGATGCAGATGAAGGGGACGACGCCTTTGTAGATCTGCTTGGTAGTGATTTCGGGTGGGGCTACGCCGCGCAGGTAAAAAAGGGAGAAGCCGAAGGGGGGCGTTAGGAAGGACGTTTGCAAGTTCATGGCGATCATCACTCCGAACCAAATCATTTCGTCGCCGTCGATGCCGAGCACGCGGGCGGCGGGGACGATCAGGGGCAGGATGATGAAGGCGATCTCGAAGAAGTCGATGAAGAAGCCGAGAACGAAGATGGCTAGGTTTGCGACAACTAAAAGGCCGATGCGTCCGCCGGGAATGTCCGTCAGGAAGTTTTCGATCCAAATGTCGCCATAGAGACCGCGGAAGACGACGGTGAAGGCGGTGGAGCCGATCAACAGGAATACAACCATGGCGGTCAAGCGCATGGTTTCCGACATGGTTTTGCCGAGGCTCTTGCGATTGAGTCGCTTGTTGAAGCCGGCCAGGATCATGGCTCCCAGAGCGCCCAGTGCTCCGGCTTCCGTGGGGGTCGCGATGCCCGCAAAAATGCTGCCGAGGACAACGATGATCAGCGCCAGGGGCGGAATCATTACTTTGGTCACTTCCAGCAGAAGGTTTTTAACGGCGTCGCGTTCGCTGCGTGGAATGGCGGGTGCTGCTGCGGGACGCAGCCACGCGTAGCAGGCAACGAAGATCGCAAACATTCCGGCCAACATGAGGCCGGGGATCAAAGCTCCGATGAAAAGGTCGCCGACGCTGACTCCCAATTGGTCTGCGAGGACAACCAAGACGACACTGGGTGGGACGATTTGACCCAGGGTGCCGCTGGCGGTGATGACTCCGGTCGAAAGTGTCGGCGCATAGCCGTAGCGCTGCATGATCGGCAGCGAGATCATGCCCATGGCGACTACGGATGCTCCAACCACACCCGTTGCTGCTGCGAGTAGGGCGCCAACAAAGATAACGGCTAGAGCGAGGCCGCCTCGCATGGGGCCGAAGAGCAATCCGATCGTGCGCAGTAGGTCTTCGGCCAGGCGCGACTCCTTCAGCATCGTGCCCATGTAGATGAAGAAGGGCACGGCGAGCAGGATCTGGTTCGACATGA
>JAJDES010000207.1 GCA_029259675.1 Planctomycetota bacterium | reverse complement strand
TGCTCAAAACTCTCCAGGCCTTCGCGCGGGGAGTAAGGTTCCGACAGCACTCTCAGTAGCTCTTCAAAGGGCCCAAAATCGAGTGCTGTAGCGGCTTCCAGAGCTGCTTCCACTTTGTGGTTGCGGGGGATGTAGAGCGGGTTTTCGCGGTCCATCGCGGCGGCTTGGGCTTGGGGCTCAACGGCTTCCATTTCAAGGCGCTTGCGCCAACGGCTGAGCCATGCGTCCGAATCCTCAAAATTGCCAAGGGGGTTGTCCCGGGAGGTTTCGTTGCTGCGCACGGTTTGAGCGAGCCTTCTGAAGGTGGATGTGTAATCCAGTGCCTTCGCTTCCATTGCGTTTAATAGCGCATCGATAAGCGCCTTGTCGTCTGGATTACTGCTTTGCAAGCCCAGTTTGGCTCGCATTGCATTCAACCAACAGGATTCGTAAATCTGCGGGAATTCTTCAACAGCATCCGTAGCCAATTGGATGGCGCGATCGGTGTCGTTCGGATCGATCAAATCGAGTAGTGCTTCAGCAAAGCGAGCCAAATTCCATTTGGCCGCCGGCGGTTGATTGGCAAAGGCGTAGCGACCATTGCGATCAATGGAACTGAAGACCGTGTTCGGATTGTAGCTGTCCATGAACGCGCAGGGCCCATAGTCAATGGTTTCGCCGGAAATCGTCGTGTTGTCGGTATTCATGACTCCGTGAATAAACCCGAGCGCCATCCACTTGGCCACTAGTTCGGCTTGCCGCCTGACAACGGCCCGCAGCAATTCCAAGTAAGGAACTTCGCTATAGACCAGTTGGGAATCGTGGCGGCGAATGGAATAGTCAGCCAACTGTTGCAATTGCCCTTTCACGCCGCTGTTGGCGAAGTACTGAAAGGTGCCGACCCGCAGGTGGCTGGATGCGACCCGTGCAAGTACTGCGCCGGGCAACGGAACTTCGCGATAAACGGACTCGCCGGTGGTCGTCGCTGCCAGGGATCTTGTGGTTGGAATTCCCACAGCATGCATGAACTCGCCCACTAGGTACTCGCGCAGAACGGGCCCAATTGCAGCTTTGCCGTCGCCGCCACGCGAGTAGGGGGTCGGCCCCGATCCTTTCAGATGCAGGTCGCGCCTCTGCCCAGTCTTGTCCACAAGTTCGCCAACCAACAGCGCGCGTCCGTCACCAAGTTGTGCAGAGTAGCCGCCGAACTGGTGACCTGCATAAACTTGTGCAAGCGGACTTGCTCCGATCGGGGCAACGCTTCCCGAGAGAATGGCTGCGCCCTCGGCACCGTCTAGCGCGTCGGCGTCCAAACCCAGTTCATCAGCGAGCTCACGATTGAATTTGACGATGGCGGGGCGGGGGAACTTGGCTCCTTGCCACGGCGTATACAGGCCTTCGAGTTGGGCTGCGTAGGTGTTGTCGAAGGTGAATAATTCGTTTGTCGTCATCTCGATCTCATTCTTGTGCTAGACGCGAAAATTGTGCCGTCGCAAGTCTCATTGCTGATGAAAAGAGCCCATCCATAGGTCGTGCCGTTCTTTTTGGCAGAGGCTGGGCCCACGCTATTCCCAATGGCGCCAGCCTTGCATTTTGGTTCGGTGGGGCGACAACAAGCCTGACAAGTTTGATCAGCTCTACCGGCACGGTGATCCTTGGCCCCGATTCAGCATGCGTTGTCGGTCGCGGCAACTGACTCTTTGCTTCGGTGGGCGAACCTGGCGCTTCTGTATGGTTTCGGACTATGAATCGCTAAGATCGCGCCATGGGCGATGTGGGGGGGGCCCCATAACTTTGAATCCATGCCCCAAAGGGTAGGAGTCGGTTACGGGCTCTTGGGATGCGGGGACCTAGACTCAAGTGTACGGAATCAGTGCTCATTCGGGTTTTGGCATTGCCGGGATTGAGCATGATTCTGCGCACACAATCACCAAGCCTCGATGGCGGCGATGAATTACGTGGATCTGTTCGGGTGGCTCAGTAGTGTGAGTGGCAGCTTTGAACGAAGGACTTCAAGTCGAATTATGGAAAGCAAAGGCGGAATGTTGCGTGCAATGGTGCGGTTGATAGTCGGGCTGGGCCTGGTGTTTCTCCTATGTGGGCCCCTAGGGGCTCAAACGGCGGACGAGCTGGGAGTTCAAGCAGCGGACAAGCTCATCGTGGCGACAAAAGAAGCCGCGCCCTTTTCGTTTCAAACGGACGACGGGCGCTGGCGCGGGATCAGCATCGAATTGTGGACGGGCATAGCAGCAGACTTGGGACTCGAGTTCGAGTTTCAAGAGGCTCCGCTCAAGGATCTTATCGGCGGCCTGCAAGACAAGCGCTTTGACGCATCTGTGGCCGCGCTCACCGTCACCTCTGAGCGCGAGCAAGTTGTGGACTTCACGCATCCATTCCATCCTTCCGGCCTTGGCATTGCCGTGCCCAATGATGAATCGCGCGGAATCCTGTCGGCCCTAAACCGAGTCCTCTCCGTTAGGTTCTTCCAGGCTGTCGGCACACTCCTGGTTGTGCTCTTTCTGGGCGGAACGGTGTTGTGGCTACTTGAGCGCAAAAAGAATGCGGAGCAATTCGGCGGATCCACCGCCAAGGGCCTCGGCGCGGCTGTCTGGTGGTCCGCTGTCACGATGACGACAGTGGGTTACGGGGACAAGGCGCCAACAACAATTGCGGGGCGCGGAATAGCCGTCGTTTGGATGTTTGCCAGCGTAATCATGATCTCCGGACTTACGGCGACAATCGCATCGACGTTGACGGTCTCGCAGCTCGAGCACACCGTTAGCGGTCCAGAGGACTTGCCGACTCTCGGTCGCCTTGCATGCGTGCGCGGTTCGACCGGGGAAGAGTACCTGCGCGAACTCCGTTTGGCCTATCGGAGCTACGGCAGTGCTGCGGAAGCGATGCAGGCACTTGTTGATAATGAGGCGCGCGCTGCCGTGTATGACGCACCGATTCTAAGCTACTTGGCGCTCACGCAATTCGAAGGCCAAGTTTCCGTATTGCCAGTCACATTTGAACGACAGGATTATGCCATCGCCTTGCCACTCGACAGCCCTCTTCGCAAAGCAGTGAACAAGGCCCTGCTCGAGAGGCTGAGCAGCGAAGAGTGGGGCGACCTCCTTTATACGTACTTGGGAGCGACCCAATGAGCCAGTCGAATCGCGGGTTCCTGCGCCGAACGCAATTCTTGCTGGAGAGGTGGGTTCAGCGCGGGATCCTGCATCAACTGCTGCTGATGGCCAGCCTTGTCGCAAGCGTCGCGGTGTTGGGCGGCGTTGCAGGTTGGGCCCTCACTCCGGCCTTCGAGAGCTTGCCAACGGCTATTTGGTGGTCATTCTTGCGATTGACCGATCCGGGCTATTTGGGTGACGACGAGGGGGCCGTTTTGCGCGTCGTCTCCACCATCGTGACGGTGCTGGGCTATGTGCTTTTCATGGGTTCGCTGATCGCCATCATGACCCAGTGGCTCGCGAACAACATTCGCAAGCTCGAGAGCGGCATTACGCCGATCGCGATGGAGAATCACTTTGTGATTTTGGGCTGGACCACGAGAACATCCGAAATCATTAAGAAGCTGTTGACGGCAGGAGGGCGAATGGAGCGTTTCTTCGCCCAACGGTCGGGATCGGACAAACTCCGCATTGTTGTACTCGCGGACGAAGTTAACGCAGAGCGCAGATTGGAACTGCGCGAGAGTCTTGGCGAAGCGTGGAATGAGAATCAGATCTTTCTGCGCTCGGGATCGTCGCTACAGCAAGAACACCTCGAACGCCTTGATCTACCAAAGGCTTCGGTCGTGATGATTCCCGGAGCCGACTTTGAGTTGGGCGGAGCTGAGCTCAATGACACGCGTGTTGTCAAAACACTACTCAATTTGGATGTCCTGTTTCGCAATGCCGGCGGCAGCGAAAATCCTTGCATAGTGGCGGAGCTATTCGACCCCCAAAAGGTTTCCATCGCGCGTAATTCGATTCGTGCCAGGGCGGAAATCATCGCCGGTGATCGTTTGATCAGTCGCCTGTTGTCCCAAAGTTTGCGCCACCCCGGTGTGGGAACGGTGCTGCTCAGCCTTCTTTCCCACCGCGAAGGCACCGGTTTGTATCTGCGCGGGTTTAAGCAGTTTGCGGGAGTGAATCCCAATGCATTGATCCATGCCTTCCCAACGGCCGTAATGATCGGCGTCGTTTCGATGGAGGGGGAGGAGCCCGTGGTGCAGTTGAACCCACGTGGCGATTACGTACTGCAAGAAAGCGATCTCTTGATCTTGCTCGCCGAGAGTTACGCTCAGTGTGTTCCGGACGATGGTAAATTGGACTCGCAACCGCCTGTTCCGGCGATGTCGCTGGGTGTCAAACCGGAGCCCGATCGGCATCGTTTCTTGATTCTCGGTTGGAGTTACAAGGTTTCGACCCTGTTGGCTGAGTTGCTCGAATCAGAGGTCGGTAGGTTCGAAGTCACGATAATGTCCAAAATCAATGCGGCGGATCGCAATCAAGCACTCGAGCACATCCCCCTGACGGAGCGACTGGAAGTCCACAATGTCGAGGGCGATTATTCCTTGCCGCACGATCTTGAGAAGCTTGAGCCGCAGCGATTCGACCACATTCTGTTCATGGCCAGCGGTCGCATGCAATCTTCGGAGGAAGCCGATGCGCGCTCTGTGCTGGGCCTCTTGTTGCTGCGTTCCATACTGCAGGACCAAGAAACCGCACCGGATATCTTGGTCGAGCTTTTGGACCCGGAAAATGCGGGCATCCTTGGCGAAGCGGCTGATGTCGTCCTTGTCAGCCCGCGTTTGCTAAGTCATTTACTCGCTCACGTCGGTTTGGTTCCCGAACTCAACGCTGTATTCGACGCGCTAATTTGCGCCGGCGGAAACGAAGTGGAGCTGCGCCCGGCGAGCGATTTTGGCCTCGACGGCAAGGACATCACATTCGCTGAAATCCAATCCGCAGCCGCGAACTTAGGCTGTGTCGGCTTGGGCTTCTACGCGGCCCAGGACGGATCGACGACGCGACAGGTATTCCTCAATCCGGAGCGCGACCGCAAGTGGAAGTTGCGCAAGCGCGACCGAGTGGTCTTGCTAAGCAACAGTCGCTGATGGTCTTGATTTCGAATGCCGATTGTGGCAATACCGGTGGCAGCTATACCGCTGGCTGTGATGCCATTGCCTGTGATTCCAGTGGCAGTGGGGTAGAGCTCGATCAATTTCAAATTGCCAGGCGAAGCGAGGAGAAAGCAGTCTCCAAGAATTTCAAACTCTTCGGAAATGCTGACGCAATGAGCCGCTCTTCGCAGCCGGAGTAAACAATTTACTCTATTGCCATGCGGATCTTCAATTCCCCAAGCGTTGCATCCGGTCGGCAATTTGTGCGGGCCCTGCGCTTGTCGATTGCAGCAATATGCTTCTGCCTTGCTTGCGGATACGGAGCAACGCTCTGGCTGGTCTCGAAAGCCGAGCTTGCGTATCCAATACTGGGCGAAACCACTGAAATCGATGGGCTTCGACAACACTTCGTCAATCGCGGAAGTGGCCCCCCAATCGTTTTTGTGCACGGCGCCTTCGGCGCCTCCCAGGACTTTGTCCAAACGGTGATTCCTGAGCTATCGTCTCGCTATCGATGCATCGCTTGGGACCGACCGGGACATGGGTACAGCGAGCGTCCGCGCGAGGTGACGGATCCGGGAGTCCAAGCAAGAATGTTGTTGGCTCTGATCCACAAGCTGAATTTGGAACGGCCCCTACTCGTGGGCTTTTCGTACGGCGGCGCGGTAACCTTGGCAGCAGCCCTGCAGGATTCGGATTCCCTGCGCGGGGTAGTGCTGCTTAATGGCCCCAGCCACTCCTGGCCGGACCCGATTGAATTTCACTACGAGATTCCGGCGTGGCCTCTGATCGGTGGGCTCATTACAGAGACGTTGCTGATGCCCTTGGGGCAGCTCGCAGTCGAGTCGATCGCAGAGCGAGCCTTCGCGCCGCTGGAAGTGCCGCAAGCATTCGAAAACTCGCCTGTCTTGCTGTCTTTGCGACCGGACAGCTATCGCGCGATTGCGGAGGACATTCGTTCGCTGAAGCCTTTCCTGAAATCCCAAAGCGAGCACTATGGCGAGCTCGATTTGCCGCTCATGATGCTCGTGTCCGAAGGGGATCTGGTTGTGAGCCCGACCATCCACTCGCCTGCCCTGCACGCGGCTGCACCGAACAGCTCAATGATTCGCATCGCAGGGGCCGGGCACCAAATTCTTTACACCCACCCCGAAACGGTCATCGCCGCCATCGATTCGGCAATGTAATTAGCTTTCGGCTCGGCCGAGAACCACTCGAATGCGAGCGCTCACAGCGCGACTTGCAAACGGAGGGTGAATTCGCTTCAAATTGCAGTTGGCACGAACGCTTAAGTCGCTCCGACTCGGAATTCCTCAAGCAGCCGGCCGGCTGCGCGGGCACGCACAAACCAGTCAACTTTATAAGTACTAGTCAAAGGCGCGCATGACTACGTGTTCTTGTTCGGCTTGGTGACGGTGGTAGGAGCCGGTTGCGGGGCTGGGTGCGTCGGGGCGACCGGCGTAACGTACGCTGACGCCTTGGTCTGCGAAGCGCTGCATTATGAAGGGCCAGGCTCCCATGTTGCGGGGCTCTTCTTGACACCAGACGATGTCCGCGTCGGGACATGCTGCAAAGCGTTCGGACAATGCCGACCACGGAAGTGGGTAAAGCTGTTCGACACGCAGAATTTCGACGTCTTCGCGGCTTTGTTCAGAGCGATGGGCCTCGAGGTCGTAGAAGACTTTTCCCGTGCAAAGTATCAGGCGCGAGGTTTTCTTCGGAGGCGTTGGATCGGCAAGAAGTTCTTGGAAGCCGCAGTCTGTGAATTCCTCAACTGCACTGGCCGCCCGCTTGTCGCGCAACAGCGACTTGGGAGTGAAGATAATCAGCGGCCGTTTTTGATCCGCCAATCCCTGGCGCCGAATCAGGTGAAAGTACTGAGCCGACGTCGAGCAATTGGCGACGGTCATGTTGCCGCCCGAACACAGGGTGAGAAAGCGCTCGGGCCGCGCACTTGAATGCTCCGGTCCCATTCCATCAAAACCGTGGGGCAGCAGCAGCGTCACGCCGCTCTTCTCTTTCCACTTGGCTTCGCCGGCCGCAATGAATTGATCGATCGCTATTTGTGCACCGTTGACGAAGTCGCCGAACTGCGCCTCCCAAAGTACAAGCGCTTTGGGGCGCGCCAGGGAGTAGCCGTATTCGAAGGCCAAGGCCGCTTCCTCGGAGAGTAGGGAGTTCCAAGCATTGAAGTCCGTCCCTTCGCCGGCCAGTCCGCGCAAGGGGACGTGATCGCGCTCATTGACTTGATCGCGAATGACCGCGTGCCTGTGGCTGAATGTGCCGCGGCCGGAATCCTGCCCCGCCAGGCGGATGGAGACGGATTGCTGCAGGAGGCTGCCGAAGGCGAGCGCTTCGGCGCAGCCCCAATCGACACCTTGTTCACCGCGCACCATCTTTTCGCGTCGACGCAACTGACGCAGGAGATTTGGGTGAGCCACGTGACCTTCGGGCATGCGATTGGTTGCGTCCACGATTTCGACCAGTTGGTCGGCGGGGAGGCCGGTCGCCGGCGAAGGTTGCGTGACGAAGTCCATGGGTTCGTCGTCGTCGAGGTCAATTATTTCCTCGGGCGGAAGCTCGACTGGTTTGTCGATCTTCGTGCGGGCCATGGCCTCGTGCAATTCGTCATCGAAGCGCTGTTTGATCTCGTCAATTTCCGACTGTTCCAAGTCGCCGCGGCGCAAAAGTAACTTCGTGTAGGTCTCGCAAACGGTGGGGTGTGTGCGAATTTTCGAGTACAGGACCGGCTGGGTGTAGGCCGGCTCGTCGCCCTCGTTGTGGCCCCAACGGCGGTAGCAGACCATGTCCACAACGACGTCTTCGCCAAAGGAGCGTTGATAGTCCACCGCGAGTCGCATGGCGCGCAAAACGGATTCGGGGTAATCGCCGTTGGCGTGCAGAATCGGAGCCTGAACGCCCTTGGCGAAGTCCGTGCAGTAGTAAGTTGAGCGAAGATCGCGAGGCCCGGCGGTAAAGCCGATTTGGTTGTTGACGACAATGTGCAGCGTGCCGCCGTTGTGATTGGCGGGCAAGCGCGACATGTTGAAGCTCTCGGCTACGACGCCCTGTCCGGAAAAGGCCGCGTCGCCATGGATCAGAATGGCCAGTACCTTGCGACGCTTGTCATCTTGCAACGCGTCTTGGTAAGCGCGCGTCATGCCGCACACCACGGGATCCACGGCTTCGAGGTGGCTCGGGTTGGGAGACAAGAATACTTGCACTGATTTGCCGCTGCGGGTCTTGTAGGTTCCACGCTGGCCAAGGTGGTACTTCACATCACCCGAGCCCTCGCTGGATAGCGGCAGCAAGACTCCTTGAAACTCTCGGAATACCTGCTCGTAGGATTTTTCGAGGATGTTGGCCAACACATTGAGCCGACCGCGGTGTGCCATCCCGATCACAACGTGCTCGACATCCTGTTCCGCAGCCGTTTCGATCGCCTCGGCCAGGGCCGGGATCAGCGTGTCCGCGCCCTCGAGCGAAAAGCGCTTGTTGCCCACATACTTGGTGTGCAGGAAACGCTCGAAGTTTTCGGCGTGATACAGGCGCTCGACCAGCTCAAGAATGCGCTCGCGCGAAAATTGGTAGAAGTACTCGGGATTCTCAATCCGCTCGCGCATCCACCATTTGGGCATGCGGTCGGCGATGTGCATGTATTCGACGGTCCAGCGCCGGCAATACGAGCGCCGCAATACCTCGAGAATCTCGCGCAGCATCATCTCCTGCTTGCCGAGCATGCCGCCACAGTTAAACGTGCGATCGAGGTCCCAAATCGTGAACCCGTGCTTGGACGGATCCAGCGAATCGAGCAAGTCGGGCTTGTATTCGAGCGGGTCCAGATCGGCCAGCCTGCAACCGCGCACGCGGTAAGCGTTGATCATCTCCCAAACTCGCGTCTGCTTTTCACTTTCGTCGCGCGCATCCATGGCGACCGTGTGCATGTCGCGCGCGGCAACGTAGGGCTTCCACGGCACGCGCATGGCACGGAATATTTCTTCATAGAATCCGTGGGCACCCTCGAGCAGCTCTTCGAGCAACTTGAGAAAGAGCCCGGACTCCGCGCCTTGAATGACCCGGTGGTCATAGGTTGAAGTCACCGTCATGACCGGTCCGATGGCCACTTCGGCCAAGGAGGCGGCCGAAGCGCTGGCGACCATGGGCGGAACAGCGATCGCCCCCGTCGCGACGATGAGTCCCTGACCTTTCATCAGGCGCGGCACGCTCATTTCGGTGCCGAAACCACCGGGATTGGTCAGCGTGACATTGGTGCCCTGATAATCATCCGTTCCCAGTTGGCCTTCGCGGCCGCGTTGCACGATGTCGTTGAAGGCCGTGAGGAACTCCAGGAAATTCAACGATTCGGCTCGCTTGATGCTGGGCACGACCAGCATCCGGCCCTTGCCGCCCGGACCGGGCGCGTCGATCGCAAGCCCGAGATTGACATGCTTGGGCAAGCGCCGGTGAGCGCGCCCGTCATGCTCGACGAAAGAGGCAATCATGCGCGGCATCTGACCCAAGGCGCGGGAGAGGGCGAACGCGATGAGTTGTGTGAAAGAGGCCTTTCCGAAGGCGCGCAGCTGCAGATGCTCATTCAGTACGCGGTAGTTTTCGGTCAGCACTTTGGCCGGCAGCGAGCGCG
>JAJDES010000206.1 GCA_029259675.1 Planctomycetota bacterium | reverse complement strand
CTCTGGAAAGCTGCCCAGGTCGGGAGCCATGGGCCGGCCGCTGGTTGTCTGCGCGGGGTCGACCCAACGCTTGAGCGGCGTTTGATAGAGATTGTCTTCGACGCTTTGCTCGCGCAGGACTTCAATCGAAATGTCGCGCTCACCCGGGTCGAACTGATCTTCCTGCGCAGCAATCCAAAGCCCCATGCCGGCCGTAGCGGCCACGCAGATGATGCCGACCACGGCTTCACCGGCGGAAATCTGCTTGCGCAGAATGCGTCGCTTGGAAGGATTGAAAATTCGACTCTTGCGGTTCTTGACCATCGTCTACCTGCAGCATAATCGGTCGTTGGCGGCTTTGAGCGAAGTCCGTTGCGAAGTCTGGAGCCGCAATTTTGTTCGGGTTGCGATTAGGTCTCGTTCTGCGCCTCGAAAGCGGCGATTGCGGCCGAAAAGACCGACTTTAGGGGGACTCCGAAGGCCTGGGCCGCAGCTTTGCAAGATTCGAACTCCGGGGCCACATTGGGGGCCAAACCATCCCCGTCCGCGATCTTGACCAAAATCTGGCCGAAGGCCGTGGCGACCTTCGCAACGCGCCGCTTGCGCTCGATGCGATCGACCTCGCGCAAACGCAGCCCCAGGCTGGTGCTTTCGGAGAGCAGCGCGCGCCCGACCGGATCCGCCTCGAGCTTGCGCGCCAAGGCGCACAGCATCAGCGCCGGGCGGCCTTTTTTCATCCCGATTGGGATCGTCCATACGTCCAGGGCGCCGGCGGCAAAGGCCTGATCCATCGCGTGCCCGACGATTTCGCCGGTGACGTCATCCAAATTGGTTTCGAGCACGACGTGGGTGCCCGCGCCCGATGCGGATGCAGCCGGAGCGCAGGCCTCGCCCAAAACCATGCGCAGAAGGTTGGGTCGATCGGGCAGCTTGCGCGTGCCGGCACCCCAACCAATGCGCTCGGGAGTCATGCTCGGCCAATTCGTAAATTCGCTGCTGAGGACCCGTACGAGGCAGGCGCCGGTGGGCGTCACCAACTCGGAGTCGATGCCCGCCGAGTAGGTCGGGACACCTGCCAGGCAGGCGACCGTTGCGGGCGCCGGGGCCGGGATGCGTCCGTGTTGGGATTGGATGAAGCCGCGCCCCATGGGCAATGGCGAGGCGATGACGCGCGCACCGAGGTAATCGAAGCCGGCGCAGGCGGCGACGATGTCGACGATGGAGTCGACGGCACCGACTTCGTGGAAGTGAACGTCATCCACGCTCGTGTTGTGAACATTCGCTTCGGCTTGGGCCAGCAGGGCGAAGGCGGCTTGAGCGCGTTCGCGCGCTCCCTCCGTCAAGTGCCCGGCGTTTGCAAGCAACTTGCGAATCTCGGCGTAGTCGCGCTGCTTTTGACCGCTGTCCACTTCCACATGGAAATGGGTGGCCGCGATTGAGGAGCGCATGCAACCGCTGAATTGCAGTCGAAAGCCCTCCAGGGGGAGGGGCTCGACGGATTGCATGAAGACGTCTTCGGGCACGCCCAAATCCGCGAGGCCGGCAACCAGCATGTCGCCGGCCAAACCACTAAAGGCGTCCAGGAATAGCAGTTTGCCGGAGCCTTCACCCGCTTGAAGCGCAGGTCCCCGAGCGGGGCGCGGCTCTTGATCCTTATCTTGGGAGTTCGCGTGATCGTGATCGTGATCGTGATCGTGATCGTGATCATGCCCGTGTGCGTGACCATGGGAATGCCCGTGCTCACCGTGTTCCCCGTGTCCGCCATGTGCATGCACTTGAAGCGCAGCAGGCGCCTCGGCTTTACTTGCCGGCATTGCGCACTTCCTCAGCTTGGTTGATTTGGGTCGCGGCATAGGCTGCGCCAAAACCGTTGTCGATGTTGACGACGGTGACGCCGGCCGCGCAGGTGTTGAGCATGGCCAATAGGGCGGCGACTCCGCCGAAGCTGGCTCCGTAACCGACCGAAGTCGGGACGGCGATCACCGGCGTGGGCAGCAAGCCGCCGACGACGCTGGCCAAGGCGCCCTCCATGCCTGCCACAACGATGACGACACGGGCCGCGCGCAAAGTGTCCATTTTGCCCAGCAAGCGATGCAGGCCGGAAACGCCCACATCGAAGAGCGTGACGACTTCATTGTCGAAGGCGCGCGCCGTAACCGCGGCTTCCTCAGCGACGGCCTGGTCGCTGGTTCCTGCGGTGACGATGCAAATCGAGCCACTTCCGCGCGTGGGCTTGGTTTCACGGGCGAGCACGGCGGTGCGCGAGTGCTCATCGTAGGTGATGCCCTCGAAGGCCTGGAGCAGCGCCGATCCCTGCTCGGGAGTGACGCGCGTAACCAGGGCCCGTTGTCCGCGTGAGTCAATCTCGCGCACAATGCCGATCAAATGATCGACGCGCTTGTTTTGACCGAAGATGACTTCGGGCCAACCCACGCGCAGCGCGCGGTGATGATCGACGTGGGCGTAGCCAAGGTCCTTGAACGGCAAGTCGCGCAATTCTTCCATCGCGTGCTCGACGTCGAGATCTCCGCTGGCAACTCCGCGCAGCAAGTGTTCGATTTGCTTGGGATCCATGTCGAAGAGCTTAGCGGACGGGGCGAGCTGCCGTGTTCGCTTCCCGCCGGGAGTCCTAGGGGCGGCGCGGGCGAAGGTTGCGTTTCCAAGTCGGCCGCGTAGCACCCTCCATCTCCACGGCGCGAAAGCCCGCCTTCTCAAACAGGCGCGGAACACCGACGAAAGCGAAGGTGGAGGGGTAGCGCTGACCTTGCTTGGTGAGTACGGGATAGCCTTCGATCACCTTCGCGCCTTGGGACCCGGCCAATTGCACGGCGCCCTCCAGGAGCGCGCTGGCCACTCCCCGGGAGCGCTCGGCGGCCGGGATGAAGAAGCACACCGCAGCCCAGGCGTCGGAGCGCGTGGGTTTGGTGGCGCGGGCGCGCAACAGCTTCGGGAATTGCTCCCGTGGCCCGGCGGCGCACCAACCGACGAGCGACTGCGAGTCGTCGGCGCGGCGGGCGAAGGCCATGACACCCGTCGCTTGGCCGCTTTCGATTCGGGCTTTGAAGGCGCGTTTGTTGCGCGCACCCTTTTCCCGTTCCCAATCCTGTCCGAGTTGCATGCGCCAATGCATGCACCAACAACCGCCGCAGGCCCCACTCGATCCGAATAGCTCGTCCAGCAGCTTCCAATCCTCGGCTGCAACCGGTCGCGTTGAGAGCTCTTTCGGCGAGTATTTCTTGGCGGATGCCATGGAGCCACTTAGTGCAGAACTGGGGCGCTCGACTTAGACCTACAGCTTGGCTTCCACACCGGCCAAAATCTCATTCTCAAGCTGCAGCGCCGCGGCGTCGATTTTTGCGCCACGCTGGAGGAACTCTTCCACCAAGGCTTTGTCGCTCAAATCCTTGACGTTGATTTTGACGTTGAGCCAAGCGCCGCGAACCGCGGCGCGCGCGGCGAGTACGGCTACGCCCGCATCGGAAACGGAGCTTTCCATGCCCACTTCGGACATGGCCTTGGCGACTTCCATGGAAGCGAGTGCCACTTCCATCACGCGCAAGGGCGTTTCGATAGCGCCCTTTGTGGCGGCTTGAATCGCAAGTTTGCGCTCTTGTTTCTCGGCGTCGCTGCCCTGGGGCAAGCGGAATGCATCCATGATCGCATTGAAGGCATCGGTGTCTTCATCCACGAGGCGCAGCAGTTGATCGTGTTGCACCTTGCCTTTTTCCGCCCAGGCGGAGAATTCTTCCCAGCGATCATCCCAACCGGGACGGTGAGCCGACAAGTTGGCGACCATGGTTCCAAGCGCCGCACCCAGTGCGCCCATCGCCGCGGCGACAGAACCTCCGCCGGGTGCGGGCGATTCGCGCGCGGTTTCGTGCGTAAAGCCCTCGACGCTCAAATCGACCAATCGCGCCGTTTTGGAGTCTTTGCGCAGGCGGTACTCAATGATCTTGTCATCGGGATCGAAGGGCGAGAGCTCGTCCATGCCCATGGACTTGACGGCGATGTGAATCAGGTCCGAATCGGGGATACCCGTCGAGCGACCTTGCTTGCGCAGGAAGTAGCGCCCGGCATCGAGCATGGCCTCCAGCGGTATCAAGCCGACGATTTCCGAACCGGTGACGCGCACACCGCGCTCGGTTGCTTTCTTGCAACACTCGTCGAAGGCGATGTGAACCGGGGTGACCGAAATGTTGGTCAGGTTCATTGAGATTTGAGCAACGCCGTACTCCTCAATGAACCAACCGATGCCCTTGACGCATTTGAGTGAGCCCGGCGTCCAAACGTTGTTCCCCTCGGCGTCCTTGACGATGGTCCCGGTAATCGGATTGCCCTCGCGCTTGACGCGACCTTTTTCGCGCACATCAAAGGCGATTGCGTTGGCGCGGCGCGTGGAGGTCGAATTGAGGTTGACGTTGTAGGCCACCAGAAAGTCGCGCGCGCTGACCGCAGTCGCTCCGGACTTGGCATTGAATTTTGCCGGGCCGAAGTCGGGCTTCCAGCGCGCATCGCTCAAACGATCTTTGAGCCCCTCGTACTCGCCCTGGCGCACAACGGCCAAGTTGCGCCGCTCTTCGATCAAGGCCGCATTTTCGTAGCAAAAGACGCTCAGGCCGACTTCTTCGCCCAGGCGCTGAGCGAGCTTGCGAGCGTACTCCGCGGTTTCCTCCATGCTGATGCCCGCAATGGGCACAAGCGGGCAAACATCGGTTGCACCGAAGCGCGGGTGTTCGCCGGAATGCTTGCTCATGTCGATCAGCTCCGAAGCTTTGCGCACGCAGCGCACGGCGGCTTCGAGACCTTCTTCGGGCGTGCCCACGACTGTGACCACGGGGCGGGTGGTGGCTGCACCGGGATCGACATCG
>JAJDES010000205.1 GCA_029259675.1 Planctomycetota bacterium | reverse complement strand
TTCAACGGCATTGCGAAGAACGCAGCCTTCCAGGGATGCAAGGATGTGAGTCAGGGCGGACTGGGTTGGTACGTCGGTGTGGGGATCGACAACAGCGATATCTTCGCCTCAACCAAGTCCTTGGACGAGGTGCTCTACAATGGCACCGCGGTGGTGTTGTTAGTGGTTGTGCTTTGGACACTCGTCATTGCCCGTCGCACCACGGGGCCGATCTTGGCCCTGCAGCGACACACTCAGCGCCTGGCTCGAGAAGGCGAAGATGTGGAACCGCTGCAAATTCGTTCGCGCGATGAATTGGGTGAATTGGCGCAGGCCTTCAACACCATGACCCATGAGCTGGCCGAGAAGAAGCGCGCGTTGGTGAAGGCTGAAAAGGACGCCGCTTGGAACGAGATGGCGCGACAAATTGCGCACGAGATCAAAAATCCGCTTACGCCGATCAAGCTCTCCTTGGATCTCCTGCAGCGAGCGCGTAGGGAGGGGCGAGCGGACTTGGACGAAATTCTGGATCGCACCATGAGCTTGATGGACCGCCAAGTGGCCAACTTGCGCGACATTGCCCGCGACTTTTATGAATTTACGGGCGGGCGTGAGCCGGAACCGCAGCAGTTGGGGCTGCAGGGTTGCATTGCGGAAGTACTCGGCTTGCACACCGCATGGGCGGGCGAATTGGGCGTGCAGTTGAAAACGGAGTTGGATCCCGATCACAGCGAAGTTTGGGCCGATCGGGGCAAATGGCAGCGCGTGCTCACCAATTTGGTCACCAATGCGCTGCAGGCCATGGCTCACGGAGATCGAAAGGGCGGCGAGCTGTGCATTCGGAGTTCTGCGGGCGAGCGGCCGGGTACGGTTGCAATCGAGGTGCGCGACACCGGCGTGGGACTGTCGGATGAAGCGCGCGAACGATTGTTTGAGCCCTTCTTTACGACGAGAAGTGAAGGTACGGGGCTGGGCTTGGCGATTGTGCGCCGAACGCTTGAGGAGATGCGCGGCAGCATCGAATT
This sequence comes from Planctomycetota bacterium, assembly GCA_029259675.1. Lineage (GTDB taxonomy): Bacteria > Planctomycetota > UBA1135 > UBA1135 > JAJDES01. Next base: position 12,975 of record JAJDES010000205.1, on the reverse strand, counting down.
GAGCGAGCGCGAGGACGGTCCGGGTACGGTCGCTCGGATTGAATTGCCGGCCAAACGGGAAGCGCAATGACAGTCATCCATTTGAATGAATGTGCCGTTTTCCTCACGGGGGCCACGGGTCTTTTGGGCAGCGCAATCCTGCGCAAACTTGCGCAACGCGGCGCCAAGACATGGATCCTTTTGCGTACGCCCGAACGCAGAGCTCTTTTGGCCGGTTGTGATTTCGAATGGCTCGAAGGCGATCTGAGTAAACCGGATAGCTTGGCTCCCGCGCTCGACTCCTTCGCCAAGGCGGCACGCGCCGCCAAATTGAGGCCGCTTGTGATTCATTCGGCTGCCGTGATTAGTTATCGCAGTGCGGACGGACCCCTGCAAACGCGTGCGAACGTGGAGGGAACCGCGGCCATGTTGAAAGCGGCCGAGGGCGCCGGCGTCGAGCGCTTCCTGCACGTGAGTTCCGTTGTTGCTGTCGGCCACGCCGTTGATGCCGGCGAAGTGTGCAATGAAGAGACTCGCTTCAACAGCGCGCAAGTCGGGGGCGATTACGTTCGCACCAAGCGCGCGGCCGAAGAGTTGGCGCTGTCGCACACGGGTCGGATGCAAGTGCTTGTCACCAATCCGGGCGCGATCTTCGGACCGGGACCCGAGCTTTCCAATACAGCGCAGTTCCTCTCGATTTTGCGTTCCCCTTGGCTTTCCCACTTGGCCCCTCCGGGCGGACTGTCCGTGGTGGGAGTCGAGGACACGGCGGAGGGTTGTTTGTTGGCGCTTGAGCGCGGGCGCCCGGGGCGTCGCTATTTGCTAACGGAATCGAATTGGAGTCACGCCGAGCTCTATGCTGCAGCGCGCTTGGCGCTCACGGGTTCCAGCGCGCGCGTGTTCAAGCTGCCGCACAGCCTTTGGCGCGTGGTGCTCATTTTCGCGCGGTTGATCGACCGCATTTTTCCGGCGGAATTGGCGGCGCCACAAGCTTTGTCGCTGTTAGCCCTGGACTATCGCTTCGATTCGGAGCGCGCGCGCAGTGAGCTAGGGTGGCGCCCGCGGCCCTTCGAGGAGGTTTTGCGGCAAACCTACGCTTGGCTGGAAGAGCGAGATCCCGGCTCGAAAAGCTGAGTTCCATGCTTTGAATGCCGCTGCGCGTGGGCGATTTGGGTGGAATTGCAAGCCTAAGTCGGATTTAGGGCGCGCTCGCACGGCCCCAACCGACTGCGTACATCGGTAATTGGACACCATGCTCTCCCACACCGCGTGAAACTCCGCAATCTCGCCCTGCGCAATTCGCACAGCGCAGGGCCCGCTAGTTATTCTCTTGGCACGATGAAGTTCTTAAGTCTGACCCAGACGCTTGGCTCCCTGCTGGCGTGCACCGTATTGAATCTGAACTCCGCTCCCTCGTTCGGTGCCGAGCCTTGGGACGGGGGTGAGCGCGCTTTGGGTTCGGCCTCCGTTCAAGCTGCCGAAGCCGAGGCAGAGCAAGTCCAGGCCGAGACCCCCAAGTATTATTCGATCATCTCGCCTCACTTGAATATGGGGCCCGAGCCGCCCGAATTGCGCTGCATGCGCGATCTTTGGATTCCTCACAGTGGAATTGAGGGCATGCCCAAGGACTTGAACAGAACAGAGGAGCAAGCGCGGGCCCTGGCCGAACGGGTGGTCGAGTTGGCTCGTTCCGGGATGGATTTCAAGCAATTGGTGCGCCAGTACTCGGGCGCCAAGTCCGCACGCTTTGGGGGATCGATGGGGGTTTTCCCCCCCGGCATGTTGCAAGAATCCGTCGAGGACTTCCTCTTCTCGGCGGAACTCGGCGAGGTTAGCCCGGTGTTCGATGATTTGAGCGAGGGCTTTCACATTCTTCAGCGGGTGGAGGCGCGCGCCGCCTGCCGAGTGATTCAAATCCAAGGCGTCGAGCAAGAACAAGCGGAGTTTGCTCGCAAACTCCTCCAGCAGCTTTCCGAGGGTGCCGACTTCGCGGCCCTGGCACGCGAGCACTCGGCCGATTCACGCACCGCAGCCCTGGGGGGAGCCTGGCGAATTTACGAGCGCGGAACCCAAGATCGATTGGTCAAGGCTGCGGCCTTCGACAATTCGCTTGGAGAGGTGTCCCTGCTCAAGGGCGCGAGTAGCTACTACATCGTCAAGCGAGTTGAGATTGACTCGGTCGATCCCTCGGTGGCCGAGGAAAACTTCATTCGCCTACGCAGCATCTTCTTGTCTTGGGACGGAGCGGCAAGCGGCCTCATCCCCAACCCTCGCACCATCGAAGAGTGTGAAATCTTGGCGGACGAATTGTTGCGCCGAATCACCGAAGGCGAGGACATGGGCGAGCTCGCTCGCCAATTCAACGATGATCCCACGGGTCGCGAGCGCGAAGGCGACTTGGGTTGGCTGCATCGCCGCCAGCCCAAATTGCCGGCCTGGATGAACAAATCCTTTCAGCTGAGGGTCGGTGAATTGGCGCAGCCGATTCCGCTCAAAGGCGGTTGGATTATTTTGCGCCGCGAGGGGTAAGTTGGGCGCATGGGCTCGAAGCTGAGGCTATGGCCGGCGAGGGTTCCTGCCCCTTGATCCACACGTGTGCCTTTTCGGGGAAGCCCTCTTCTCCACTGCGATCGGGCCGAGCTTAAGGGCCCAACTCATTGCTCGGAGACGAGAAATTGGCCCAACAACTCAGCCGCATGAACAAGATCAATCAGGGCCGACCGCGCGTGGGCTTGGTCATGCCGGCCTTCAATGAAGCGCAAGCGCTGCCGTTCGTGCTTGAGGAACTGCCGCTCCATTGCCTTGACCGTTTGGTCGTGGTCAACAACAACTCGACAGATGAGACCGGTTCCATTGCGCAGGCCTTTGGCGCCGAAGTGGTCTTTGAAGGTGAACGCGGTTACGGCCAAGCATGCTTGAGCGGAATTCGTTGCTTGCTTGAGGCCAACGGTGATTCCGCTCGCTCCCAAGGTGAAGCGCTCGGGGATGATGATGTGATTGCATTCCTGGATGCAGATCACTCGGACTATCCGGAGGACTTGCCCGTTGTGCTACAGCCGATCCTGGATGGGGCGGCCGACATGGTGATCGGCTCCCGAATTTTGGGTGGAGCGACCATGCAGGCCCTGTTGCCCCAAGCTTGGTTCGGCAATCGCCTGGCATGCTTCTTACTATTCGTGCTCTTCGGTGCGCGGCACACGGACCTGGGGCCCTTCCGAGCCATTCGGGTCGGCGCACTGCGGCATTTGAAAATGGCCGACCGGGATTACGGTTGGACCATCGAGATGCAACTGAAGGCGCGTACGAGCCGGCTGCGCGTGACGGAGGTTCCCGTTCGTTATCGCGCTCGCATTGGCCAGAGCAAAATCACCGGCACGCTGGGCGGAACCCTCGGGGCTTCGCGGAAAATCCTTGGCTGGATTCTTACCTGGCGTCTGCGCCTGTGGTTTCGGGGGGGAATCCCCAGGTACCGCTGATGCTTGCGTAGCGAATGGCGATGATGTCCAACAGCCAATCGAAGGGGCCCAAGTAGGGAAAGATTACTTCCCGCTCGACCTGCATATTCGGACGTCGCGCATCCGAGGCGTTTTCGCGAGCAATGTCGATCGCGCGCTTGGGCATGTCGATGGAGAAGAGCGTGAAAGCTATGCCGCTCGAGTGGAAGGTTCCTCCCGTTTCAGAATCGCGCGAGAACTCGAGGCTGCTGCAGCTGGAAAACAGCACGCTAAGCGCCAAAAGAAAGGTCACGGCAAGCCCGATTGCGTGTCCCGGGCGACTTTTCTGGGAGCTCGAATGAGGCATGGCGGGACTCTAACTTGATGCTGGGGGATGTGCCAGGACGGGCAAGATCATGCCCGCGCCAACGGCAACCTACGCTCTGAGCTGCGAATTGCGAGCGCCCGTGCCCGGCAGGGGATGATTTCTTGGCGATTCGGCCCGGCTTCGAATCGGTAAGTCTTGCGCACTTCCAAGGGGCTTCTCGGTCGATAGACTGTGCCACCAATCGGTGCGAGCCGATACGAACCATCCCCATGACCAGTGAGCCCGCATGACTAGAGAGGCGCAAAGGGGGATTGGGGCAGGCGAGCTGGAAGGTCTGCTGGCCGGGCACCGCGAGGCTTTCTTGGAAACCTTCGGGCCGGGTACGCCACCCGATTTTCATTTTTCGCCCGGGAGGGTGAATTTGATGGGGGCACATTTGGACTACAACGGTGGTCCGGTGATGCCGATGACCATCGATTGTGGGACGTTCGTCGGCCTGCGCGAGCGAAGTGACGGTCAAGTGCTCCTGCGCAGCACAACCGATAGCGTCGAATTGCGCGCCGACTTGGGCGCGCTACCCGTTCAGCGCAGCGGGGACTGGGTTGATTATCCGTTGGGCGTGATCCTGGCCCTGAAGCGCAAAGCAACTGCGACCGCGCCAGGATCCAAGCTTCCCGGCTTCGAAGTCCTTTTCGGAGGAAACTTGCCCATTGGAGCCGGACTCTCCAGCTCCGCATCCATATGCCTAGGTATGGCCATCGCCCTCGATCGCGCCTGGGACATGCAGTGGAGCGATCGCGAGCGCGTTGAAGCTGCGCTGTGGTCGGAGCGCGAATTTGTCGGCGTGCATTGCGGCATCATGGATCCCTTTGCCGTGGGCTTTGCGCGCCCCAGTCATTTGCTTTGGCTCGACTGCAAGGACGAAAGCATCGAGCACATCCCCATGGATGCGGACGCCGTATGCGTAGCTGTAGCCGACACAGGAGTACGCCGCGCATTGGCCCAGGGGGAATTCAACAAACGCGTCGCCGAGTGCGCGGAGGCCTACAAGCTTTTGAAAGGGCACGTCCCGGGCGCAACTTGCCTACGCGACATTCCAGCTTCCGTTCTGAAGGCGCACGCCGGTGAGCTGCCGTCCGCCGTTCAATTGCGCGCTATGCATGTCATTGAAGAAGTGGCCCGAGCCAATTCGGCGAGGGATTCTCTTTTGAACGGCGACCTTGGTGGATTCGGAGCGCAAATGTCGGCGGCCCACGCTTCGTTGGACAAGAATTTTGAAGTCTCCGTGCCGGAGCTCGACGTGCTTGTCGATACGGCCGTCCATTGTCCGGGGGTCTTTGGGTCACGCTTAACCGGTGCCGGCTTTGGAGGTTGCACGGTGATTCTGCTGGAGCCCTCGGCCAAGCAAGAGTTGCGCGCGCGATTGTCGGCCGACTTCTCGGCTCGATTCGGTTCGACTCCCACCATTCAATTCTTTCAAGCCGGCGGCGGTCCGCGGCGAATTGAACTGGATTGACTCGCAGCAAGGGCCTCCTGCGGAGTGCATCCAATCCAGTGGGTGCCCAGTTTGTATTCGAAGTCGGCTCCGAACTTCAGTGGCGTCCAAGGTGGCGGGGGCGACATTTCAGGGAGTGAGCACGCCCCCCCAAAAGAAAGACCCTCACGCTAGCGTTTGCAAGAGTGAGGGCCGTGAAGTGCGATTGCTGGGTGAACTAGTTGGAATTCGCCTCGAGCAGCAAGAGTTGAACGCCGTCTTCGCGCAGTAGCGCGGCACCTTCGGGGGCTTTGAGGATGGCCGCAGCATCCTCTGCACGACCGCTGAACAGGTAGTTGACGGCCAACATCAGGCGCGCATCGCCATCGAAGGGCAGGTCGCGTAGGTAGCGTTCGAGAACGGCGAGTTGGCGATCGAAAGCCGCCGGATTGCCGTAAAAACTGCGCTTGTCGATTTGCGAATCGAACAAGTGCGGGGAGTAATCCAATGCGCGGCGCAGGGCGTAGGCGCCGTAGTGGTAGTCACCCGTTGCAAAGAGAGCGTCCGAGAGCACCAAGTACAAGACGCCTTCTTCGGGCGCAAACTCAATCGCCTTGGCATAGAAGTGAACGGCATCCCCGTAGCGGCCCTCACGGAACGCGCGGTCGCCGAGGCCTAGGTAACGCTCTGCGGCAGCGCTGCTGGCCTGCATGTCGTTGGGAGTGCGAACTTCTTGCGCGGGGCGGCTAGTGCTTTCGTAGTAGGGGTCGTAGTCGCTTACAACTGGTTGTTGTTGAACAATGACTGTTGTGGGCGAATACCCGCCGTAGCCGTCAAAGTAGTTGGGGTAGTAGAGCGGCCATGAGTAGGCCCAGTAAAGGCCACAGCCCCAGATGTAATTCCAGTGGTACCCGTAATAGCCGAATCCGTTGCCGCAGTAATTCGTCCAGTAGGGGAAGTAGTAGTTGTAGTGATAGCCGCAATTATTGCCGTAGCCGTTGTACCAACCATGGTAGCCATTGCCGTGGTGATCGCCCGATCCGCCGTTGCCCGAATCACCGCCGGCCGGGGGAGTGATGCTGCCGCCGTCGTCGCCGCCACCGGGGAAGACGGTGCCCGTGTCCAGCTTGGATCCGGGTTGCAGTTGACTGCGATCCGCCTTGGGCAGGCCGCCGCGGGCGGAAGCCGGGCCCAGTAAGTAGACCCCGTCAGTGTCTCCCAAGTTGTCACTGCGACTGTCGCTTCCAGCAGCGCGAGCGTTGCGGGTTTCACCGCGACCCGTGCGCCCAGTGCTGCGACTGCCCGGGGCCGGCAATGCGGCGGTTCGGCCCGCGCGGGCATTTTCGCCACTCGCTTGATCGGTAGCGCCGTCATTGTTGACGAGATCGTTGCCGCGGTTGGCACCGCGCAGGGGCGTTTCGCCTTCACCATCGGCGTTGGAATCGGAAGCCCGGTCGCGACCCTGGGGCTCTGCTCGGCGACTGCCCTCAAGGGGGCGGTTTGATTGCAGCCATGCGCTGCTCAAGCGACCGAAGGGGCCCGCGGCGTAGGGACTATCCGATTCGGATTGCTCTCGAGCTGCGACACGGTTGCGATTGACGATGTCCGTCAAGTCAGCGGGTGACGGCCCGCGGTCGCTGCCGCCGCGGTAGCGATCCAGAATGGAGCGCACGCTGCCGGAGGAATCGGTTTGCGGGATGCGGGCTCCGAAACTGCGTCTCTGGGGGAGGGACTGACCGGGTTCGGGTTGGGGGTCAAAAAACGGACGCGGAAAGCGAGAGCTGCTTGCGCGCGGTACACGACCCGTATTGTAGGTGTCAGAATCGAAGCCGAAGTTGTCAGGGGCTGAACCTTCGTTCGGCGCAAGCGGGCCGCTGCTTGTGTCGCCGCGGTTCTGATACCAATCGAGTCCGCGCCTGACGGATTCCGATACGGGGGCGTACTCGAGGTTGCTCCCGTAGTCGCTGTTCGTTCCGCGATAGCTCCCGAGGTCACGCGAATTGCTGCTGCTCGAATCGCTCGGATAGAAGAGCCTCGAGCCATCGCGGCTGTTGCTCGAGCCTGAGTCGTAGCGCGTTCCCCAGGATGTGCGCGAGGGGCTGCTCGGCGTGGGTGCGCTGGATGTGCTGCGCGTGCGCGAGCTAGTGGTCGGAATGCTGCTGCTTGTTGTTCTGCTGCGCGACGAAGTACTGGTGGGCCGGGAACGAGTGGTCGAACTCGTGCTGCTGCGTGAACTGCTGCGAGAACTCGTTGAGGGCCTCGATGTGCTGCGCGTGCTTGAGGAGGATCTCGACGACTGTGCCGAACTTCTGGAGCTGGAGCTTGAAGACGAGCTGCGGGATGTTGATGAGCGACCGCGCTGGGCTTCGGCCAGTGAACTGCCGAACACGAACAGGACCAGAAGAAGGACAAAGCGAGTGGGTGTGGCTGTTCTATTCATCAAAATCTCCAAGCTTGGTTGCGCAGTTGCGAGGGCGCTTCGTTCCAGTGACCCATCCTCCCGGCAATTAGAGTGCCGTGATAGGGCCGCGTCCGACGATCCGCGGACGACCCCGGTTCAGGTGGGCTCCTGGGGGCCCTAGGCGTGGCCGATTCGACCTCGAAGTGAGGATCGAAGCAGCATTGGGCCCGAATGGTCCTATCCGTCGTTCGGCTTGTCCGCCTCGGTGGACAGTCCATTGAGGGAGTAAGGGAGAGTTTCGGTTCCTATCCACGGACAAATTCTCAAATTGGCAGGGTGCTTTCCCCCCTAGCCTGAGGGCACCGTTTCCATCTCTCAGCAAGACCCAGACTGCCGGGAGAGTCGGGCTCTGGGACGATTGCGGCTTTCCGACCTCAGGAACTGGGGTCCGGGCGCCCGCAGGTCTATTTCGGACCGGTCTAATCCTTGTGACGCAGGGGCAGGACGACTTGGACCTTTTTCAGATCGGATCCGATCCAGCGCACATAGGGCTGATCGGTGGGAGTTCCGGCGGGAACTTCCAATTGAAGTGCGCGCAGCACTCCAGGGGCAATGGAGTTCGTAGCTTCAACTACAGTAGCCAAGGCCATGCTGGCCGGGCGAGTGCCCCATTGCTCGGGCGGTGGGAGGACCGGTGAGCTGGCAAGGAAAAGGGCGGCCTCAATCATGCCATTTGAATTGAGGAGCAAGCGAATGTCGGCTTCCAACTCAAGCTCTTGGCCGAAGGGCAAGGCCCGGGCCAGCTCGGATCGCAAGGATGCCTCCGCCTTGCGGGCGGCGTGCAGTTCCAAGGGATGCGGAAAGTCCATGCGACGCCAGGTCGTGGTCGCGAGGTCTATTTCCTGTACGGAACTGTCCAAGCGAGCGTGGGAGCGATCGCGGCGATCGGGCGGCGTGAAGAAGCGATCGACGTAGGTTCGCGTGGATGCTTGTTGGATGACTTCGGTCCAAATCGCTTGCAGGCCATCCGGCGTGGCTGCAAAGAATTTCAGCTCACGCGGCCAAAGGCGCCCGTGAAGTTTCTGCCACGACAGGACCTGAAAGGACTGAAAGGATAGGCCTTGGGAGTCGAAGGTGTGAATCCAAAGCGGTTGCCTGGTCGCAGGTTCACGCTTTGAATCAAGTGGCTCCAATTGAATCTCCACATGTCCCAAATCGGTTTGACCTGGCATGGGAGCGAAGGCAGCCTTGGCGACGTCGCCTTCGATTTTCCAGTCGAGCCCCCCGGGCCACTCGAGCAGTGCCCGACGCAATTCCATGCCCAAGGTGACGGCTCGCAAATCGCCATCAGCAAGGACCAGCGAAGCATCCGATTGATTCGCGAGGTGGAACACGCGCCCCCCGAGCCTGTACTGAATGATGCGTTGCAGATCGACTTCGGAACCGACGCCCAACCAAGTGCGCGCACGTCCGGCCGCGAAATCTACTTCTAGGCGGTGGGGGTAATCCGGCGCCGAAAGGTACGTCAATGTCGACAGGTGCCCGAAGCCTTCAATCAGGCCGCTTGGCTTGGCCGGCGGGGGAGCGAGTGGATCGGATGCTTGGTCTTGCTGCGGTTGATTGCGTTCAAGGTCGGAACTGCGGGTTTGGACTTCGGCTTGCAATTCGATGGCAACCAAATCGCCTTCAGAACTCGGCTTCGCACCAATTGCCGAGGTCGTTCCCATCGAAATGTGTGCCTGGCCGCCGCTGCGGAAGCCGTTTGGCATGGGCGAGTTTGCCGGTGTTGCGAGGCCGCTTATTCCAAAGCATCCCATCGCCATGGCGATAGCAATAGTCGCACCGCGCGGGCTCTGCGGTGCCTTCAAGACAATCTCCGGCGCAGGATCCGAGCGGCGCGTTCCAGCGTCGCAAACTCCTTGGAAAAGCAGAAGCGAATGATCGCGCTGCCGTCGGCTGGATTCGCATAGAAACTGGAGCCCGGCACTGTTGCAACGCCACCGTCGCGAACCAAGTCCATGGCGAAGCTCTTGTCGTCGGCCTCCGTTAGCGGGCGAATATCGGTCATGATGTAATAGGCTCCGCGCGGAGTGAATGCATTGAAACCGCAGTCGGTCAGGGCCGAAAGGAGCAGGTCACGCCTGCGCGTGTAGTCGACTCTCAATTGGTCGAAATAGCCGGAGTCGAAAGCCAGTGCGTCCGCTGCGGCTTCTTGGAGCGGAGCGGCCGCTCCAACGGTCAAGAAGTCGTGCACCTTGCGAATGGCGCCCGTGATTTCTTCGCTTGCGATGCACCAGCCGATGCGCCAGCCCGTGGCGCTCCACGTCTTAGAAAGACCGCTGATCGTAATGGTTCGATCCGCCATGCCTTCCAGGCTGCCAATGGAAATGTGTTCGCTGTCGTCGTAGAGAATGTATTCGTAAATCTCGTCGGTGATGGCCAGACAGTCGTGCTGTCTGCACAGCTCGGCAATCTGCTGCAGTTCCCCGCGATCAAAGACTTTGCCGGTGGGGTTGTGGGGCGTGTTGACGATGATTGCTCGAGTGCGCGGCCCAAAGGCGGCTTCCAGTTCTTGCTTGTCGAAGCTCCAGTCCGGCGCGCGCAAGCTGACGTAGCGAGGTACGGCTCCGGAGAGGACGCAATCGGGGCCGTAATTCTCATAAAAGGGCTCGAAGATGATGACTTCATCGCCGGGATTGAGAACGGCCAGCATGGCCGAGATCATGGCTTCGGTGGCGCCGCAGCAGACGGTTACGTTGCGCTGTGCATCCACGTCCAAACGGTTGTAGTCGGACGACCGCTTAGCGATGGCTTCCCTCAGGCGCGGGGCACCCCAGGTCACCGCGTATTGATTGATGTCGGCTTCAATGGCGCGGATGGCCGCGCGTTTCATCTCGAGCGGAGCCGCGAAGTCGGGAAAGCCTTGGGCCAAATTGACACCGCCGTGCTCGCTGCACACGCGCGACATCTCGCGGATAACCGACTCGGTAAACTGTGCGGCTTTGATGGAGGTTTGCGGTCGCATGCCACAAGCCTAACACAGCGCATTAAGAGCAGCCTACGCGAGCAACCGCTTTGGAATGAGCGGGTGTCTTGCGTTGCAAGAGCATGGGCGCAGCAGATTGGGCGGCCCATGTCGACTTGCGGACGGGCGGGCTAGGGATGATCGGGCAAGCGATACGCCCATTCCCGCCACGGACCGCTTTCGCGACCGAAATCGCCACCGGCGAGTTGCACCAATACGTGGTGCAAGCGCGGGCGCGACTCAGGGTCCATGTGGTCCAGTGCGCCCACCAAGAGGCGAGCGACGGCTCCCCTTTGTTGATTGGCTTCGTTCAATCCGATCAGGAGCAGCGCATTGGCAGCGTAATGACTGACAAGCTTGTCTTCGGAGTAAAGCAAATCGCCAAGCGCTTGAACGGATTCGGCGTCCTCAAGCATTCCGAGCACCAGTGAAGATTGTGCTTTTACTTCCGGCTCGCTGTCGCTCATGGCCTCGCGACAACTTTCGATCGCGCAGTCATCGCGCGCGCCGGCTGACACCAAGCGCAGCATCGCGTAGGCGGCGTTGACGCGAATCAATCTGTGCGGGCTTTCCCGCAGCAAATAACAAATTTGTGCCAGGGGCGTGTCGGGGCGCGCGAGCTTGCCCAAGCCGATGAGCGCGTTGATCGTTACCTGTCGTTCTCGGTCGTCCAGGGCGACCAGGAGCGGCCCCAGGACTTCATCTCGATTGCCAAAGCCCAACGCGATCGATGCCACGATTCGATTCTGCGGAGGTCCGCTCTCGAGCTCCGTCACAATCTCGGCCAACCTCAAGTGAACATCGCGGGCAATGGAGCGTTCGAGGGCGCGCAGTTTGCGCAGGTCTTCCTCTTGGCTGGCTTCGGTCTTGAGGTGCTCCCAATGCTGCATCGCATTGTCGAGCTTGGCCAAGTGGAAGCCGATGCTCGTGGGTTCGGGCGGGGGCAGCGGATCACTCGGTCCTCCCTGGTCGAGGGGATCTATATCGGGACTGCTCGCGCAGGCTGCCAGGGGGACGCATATGAGGATCGCGAGGATCCGGCTGATTGGTGTTCTCATGACGGGATTAGGCTTCGCCTACGACACTGGAATACTCCTCTTCCCATCCCTCTCATTCTCTTTGGGGTTCGAGCACAGCCATCAGCTGCGGGAGGGGTAGAATTATTCCGCGCGCCCGGAAACCTGGGCCCATGGTATGTAGCCGGTGGCAAGGGAGCGATGCGCGACTGGGCCGAATCGGCGAAAGTTCTCCTGTGGCTTAGGCTGTGGGAGCACAATCGGTGCGTGGTGCGCGGCATCATTTGCCCGGTGCCATCCATTGCCGCAAATGGGCAGCCGTTTACTTGGACTGTTCAGAGAAACCCAAACAGCACGACAAAGAGCACGGATCGGCGCCGAGCTGATACTGGGCCGATGCCGGGCTCCGACTCCCAAGCGAGACTCGCTTGGCCCAATTCGAATCCACACCCAACCATGTCCGTTCAAATCCTCGATGCAATGGCCCGCGGCGGCTTTGAGCAAGTGCTCGCCCTGCACGATCGAGAGAGCGGGTTGCGCGGATTCATCGCCTTGCACGACACGGGCTGCGGTCCGGCATTCGGGGGCATTCGGCGCTGGTCCTACATGGACGAGCAGCGGGCTCTCATGGATTGCCTGCGACTTTCGCGCGCCATGAGTCACAAATGCGCCCTGGTCGGACTTCCGGCGGGCGGCGGCAAAATGGTCATCTTGGACCGGGATGGCTTGGACCTCGAATTGGCTTACCGGCACGTCGGCCGCGTCGTGGAGCAGCTGGGCGGAAGCTTTTACACGGGCCCCGATGTGGGTACCGGCGACCGCGAACTTGCTTGGGTTGCGGCCGAAACCAAATTTGTCACCAGTCCCGGCGCGGACGGACCTGGCGACTTGCCCCAGGCGACCTGCGAGGGGGTATTCGCCGGCATGGCCGAGGGCCTGCGGCATTTGGACGGCGATCTGAATTGGTCCGACAAGACGGTTGTGATCCAAGGCCTGGGAGGGGTCGGCTCACGGCTCGCGCGCAAATTGGCGGAGGCCGGAGCTCGAGTGGTTGGAGCCGACGTCGATCCCGAGCGCGCGGCGGCTGTCAAAGCTGCTCACCAAATCGAAATTGTGGATCCCGCACGGGAATTCGAGATCCCATGCGATGTTTTTGCTCCCTGTGCGATGGGCGGGATCCTGCACGACTTGACGGTCAAGCGTTTGCAAGCTCGCCTGGTTGCCGGCGCGGCCAACAACATTCTGGCGCGATCCGTTCACGGTGATCAATTGCACCAACGGGGCGTGCTTTACATTCCCGACATCGCATTGAATTCGG